>CAYTPS010000076.1:0-13660 GCA_964439245.1 uncultured Pirellulaceae bacterium
GGTGTACCAATCTCTTTACTAACGAGCTGGTGAAGCAGTGCCAAGAGAAGTGGGGTGAACAGTTCTGGGGTTTCTGGATGCTTGGCGGAATGGCCGGTGGCGGAATGGGCTTCATCTTTGACCCGCAAATAAAGGGACAAGCCCAACAGTGGTTACAAGAGGTCATGGTGGAGACCAAACAGAAGATGCAAAAGCGGCTGCCGTTTGCGATGGATCCGGTCGTTTACGAATTTGAAATCAATGACCGAGGTACATGGGGGACATTAGCCTCCGCCGACCCTAACAGAATGCCTGACGAATACTATGCGATGATGGTACCTACATGGTTAAAGATGCCGGCCCAAGATCTACCTCACACGGCGCGGTACGAAATGGAGCAACTCGGCAGCGCCTACCGCAATTGCGAAGGCGATGCTGACGCAAAAGCTTTTCAAAAATTGATCGAGAGCATTCTTCCCGGTCGCAAAGCCACTCGGGCCAAGACCGAAACTCTGGACGAATTACTTAAGCGATTGGGATTTGACGAAGAACAACATGAATCGATTCAGGCAGATTTAAAGTCGGGACGTTTTGGCCTCGCCCAGAATCGTCTGCCGGCAAACACGTCGATTAAAGACGTTGAACCGGGCGATTTCAACGACACGCGCGACGGCATCGACCCAAAATACGCCAGCATCGGATCCAAAGCGATTGCCGACGGTGAGGTGGCCGTTATCACACTTGCCGCTGGCGTAGGCAGTCGCTGGACCGAAGGAGCCGGAGTTGTCAAAGGCCTCCACCCGTTCGCTCAGTTCGATTCAAAGCACAGAAGTTTCCTCGAAGTTCACCTCGCGAAAACTCGCAAAGCGTCTTCTGGCAAGCCCATCACGCATGTGTTCACAACTGGGTACATGACGCATCAGCCAATCGAAGAGCATTTGCAGCAACAGAACAACTACGGTTACGCCGGTCGAGTCATCCTGTCACCCGGTCGTTACGTGGGCCTCAGAACGATACCTATGGTTCGAGATCTTCGGTTTTTCTGGGAAGAGACGACGCAACAAGTGCTTGATGAACAGCAACAGAAAATGCGAGAGAGCGTACGCGGTTCGCTGATTCGTTGGGCCCAGACCTGCGGCGAAGGTGCTGATTATCGAGACAACATGCCGATGCAATGCCTTCATCCGGTTGGCCACTGGTACGAGATCCCAAATATGCTTCGCAATGGCACACTGCACTCGATGTTGACGGAGCAACCCGAACTTAAATATCTGATGCTGCATAACATTGACACGTTGGGGGCTAGTGTTGAACCCGATCTGCTGGGAATGCATATCGATAGCGGAAAATGCATGTCTTTTGAAGTGATCGCGCGTCGCTTGGAAGATCGAGGCGGTGGATTGGCGCGAGTCAACGGCCAACCGCGTTTGGTAGAGGGCCTCGCCATGCCGCGCGAAGAGGACGAATTTAACCTTTCCTATTACAACTCGATGACAACCTGGATCGACATCGATCAAATGCTGGCTTCATTCGGTCTAACACGCGACGATCTTAGTGACACCGACAAGGTCGACGAAGGTGTGAGAGCCCTTGGCTTGCGAATGCCAACGTACATCACAATAAAGGATGTGAAGAAGCGGTGGGGCAATGGCCAAGAAGACATCTTCCCTGTCTCGCAGTTTGAAAAGCTATGGAGCGACATGAGCGGCCTCTCAGAAGTCACCACGAACTTCTTTGTCGTTCCGTTGATGCGCGGACAACAACTCAAAGAGCAAGCTCAGCTGGACGGTTGGTTGCGCGATGGATCGGCCGCATACGTGGAAAATCTTTGCCAATGGTCCTAGGACCCGGCAGGCTGAATAACGGCGATGATCATTGATTTATCAAAGCGGCAATGAACACGGGGATGTCAGCAAAGTCGACCAAGTTGTCTTGATTGCAATCCGCCTCCACTTGGTACGCTCCAGCGATTAGCAGGTCGACAAACGGTTCGATATCACCGAAGTTGACCAGCCCGTCACGGTTTACATCGCATAACAGTGGACTAGTCAAAATAGCATCGAGCTTTACGTTGAGCGCGTCGTAATTTGATTGCTCCGTTGTCGTCAGCGAGCCATCGGCAAGGTTTTGGTTTTCGTCAGGAAGGTTGTACAACTCTTCGGTGCCATCGTCATTGCGGATCAGCTTCCAGTCTCCCAGCCTGACGGTTTTTCCATCATTGGTTCCCGGCGTTGCTGTAGGTTCTGCGAACACCTCTGAAAACTGACATGTGTGGACTACAGGTGCGTTTGGATCCGGAATATAGGGAGCGAAAGAAGTCGAATCCTCCGCCGCCCCGGCGGGAATGAAACTAGCGTTAACACCGGCCAAATCCAATAGCGTGGTAAAGACGTCAACTAAGGAAACCAGTCCATCATGGGCGCGTCCGGGAGTCACGATACTTGCCCCACTGACAATCAATGGAATCCTAATTCCACCTTGAAACAGTGTGCCCTTTGCTCCGGTCAAAACTCTTGGCGAGGGTAGCACTCCCCTAGGAGTCCCATTGTCTCCCACAAACACAACAACCGTGTTGGCACGCACAGTCGGATCCATCTCATCTAAGAGCCGACCGACCTCGGTGTCCAGCGCTTCCACCATCGCCAAATAGTAATCGCGTGGGTTTGCCGCTATGTCTGTTGCCGTTCCCGATAATGTCGAAGTATGCAAATTATTGGGAGGAAGGTGGAAAGGTGAGTGCGGTGCATTAAACGCCACCCAGCAAAACCAAGGGTTACCGCCCTGCTGCTGAATCCAATCTGAAGCATCACTGGCGGTTTCACTCGTGGCATAATTGGTTACAGGGTTGTTGGGCCCATTAACAACCGCTCCGTTTTCAATTTTGATCCACGAAGAATAGTCTGGCAGACCACCGCCTAAGTTACCTTCGTAGTGACCAAATCCCATCAGATTTGGATTGTCGCGATTTCCGTTGGTCGTATCCGAAAGATGCCACTTCCCAATGCAGGCAGTCGAGTAACCTGCCGCATCGAACGCTTGAGCAATGGTGCCTTCGCTTAGAGATGGCACCGATCCAACCTGTCCAACGCCGGTTCTGAAACCGTACCGGCCGGTAAGAATTTGGGCCCGGGCAGGGGAACAAGTTGGACTGCCCCAGCAGTTGGTAAATCGAACGCCGGTATTTGCCAGTGAGTCAAGAGTTGGGGTTGGGGGACCATCTGTCGCCGAATACAAATTTAAAGAATCAACTCCTAGGTCATCTGCGATAACCAGCAGGACGTTCGGCTGCTGCGCACACGCATACCCTATTGAAAAGCAACTGGCAACGAACATCGACAGCAGTATACGGAAAGTCATGATGGTCCTTAATCATGTTCGAAAAGTAAGAGGTTGGTCAGCTCGCTTACTTTTTATGTTTTTGTTCTGACAACATAGTATGCAATCCACATCGTTGCTAACCCTCAAATAACTCACGTTTTCGTTGGAAAACCAGCCCAATAATTTCTAAAAAAACGTGCAAAACCCGCCCAAAGCGCTTTGACGCTATACTTTTAAGCTATTATTCATCGAATCAAACCATTTGAGAAAACATGGAGTGACATCATGAAATCCCCTCTAAAGTTTCTGTCTCTCGTCGCCGTTGCAATCCTCGCTCAACTGCACGGTGCTGCAAATACACAAGCCCAACAGGTCTCGGTCGACGCTACCGCTGACACAACCGTCTACTCAAACAATGTGAACAACAACGGTGGCGGGCATTCGTTCGGAATCGCGGGGATCGCAAATAACGGAAACATGCGAAACATGCTCTTGCTGTTCGACCTTTCTGGTATTGCTCCAGGAACGTCAATTAGCAGTGCAAGACTGGACCTAAGTGTTTCGCAAATTGGTAACGCCGGCGGTAATTTTGAGCTTTTCCAAATCGACACCGCTTGGGGAGAAGGCAGCAAAACTGGAAATCAAGGAAGCGCCGCGTCGGCTGGCGAGGCCACATGGAACGAGGCGGCTTTCGGCACGACAAACTGGTCCACACCAGGAGGAAGTTTTGTTGCTCCATTGTTGTCGAACGTATCGATCACAAATGTCGGCGCAAACTCATTCACTAGCACGGCGAATTTCACTAGCGCTGTGCAAGCGATGGTTGATGATCCAACACAAAACTTTGGATTTCTTATCTCTTCGCAGGACTCAAACAGCGCTATTCGAATTGGTGCACGCGAGGGAGGAACTCCTGCTACGCTCGTGGTCGATGTCACCGCACCAGTACCTGAGCCAACGTCTACCACAGTCGTTATGCTTGGCCTTGCAGCCATAGTATCGCGTCGATCAAGGCGTTAGAACCGATCAACGGTCAAACGAAAAAAGCCTTCCCCAGTCAATCACGAATGTGTGGACCGAGGAAGGCTTTCGTTCTCTGATGAACGATTCAGCTTTAGCCACCCTGCAGGATAGCGATGAATGCTGGGATATCTGAGAAGTTTACAACTCCGCTGCAATCGCAATCCGCTTCAGCTTGGAAACCTCCGCTCTGCAGCACAGCAATAAATGCTGGGATGTCTGAGAAATCAACCATTCCGCTCAGATCGACATCTCCCTTCAATGTTCCAGTTGAACAGGTACCAACGCCGGCCGGTGTACTCAAGTCACTCGCGGAGGGATTGATGTAGATGTCATCAACAAAAATGTCATTGCCAGCCATGCCACCAGTATTGTTGGCGTTGCGGAAGTACACGTTAACAATGTCACTGGCAACGTCGACACGATAGGGGAAGGTGTCGCCTATTGTTGCATTTGAGAGCAATGTCTGCGTTGAGTAGTTAGAGTCGGTATCACTCTGAATGTAAAGTTGATATGTCCCCCCCGGGCTTGTATTCGTCGTTACCATCCAAACGTTGTACCAAGTGTTGTCAGCCAGAGGAGCCACATCGACGTAGCCACTAGGACCGTTCCTAGCATCCATCTGATTACCGGCCGGGGTAATGTTTCGAAGACCAGACTTAAAGTTATAGTTGGTGATGTCGGGGTTGTCGGTGAGACCAATCACGTGGTCAGTGGTGCCAACTGTTGAATCGGGGACACGAATGCGATAGAACAGCGTGCCCGTAGCACCGGCAACAATATTAGTAGATGTGCTGCTGAAGGCGGCTCGAAGTTGAGTGTTACCCGGCGCACCTGTTTGCAGCATCGCAAGGTTCGTCGCACAATCAGGGTCCGCCTCGGCGGTAGCCAAAGAAGTACTAATGCCTGTCCAAGTCGCTCCTGGGCCGGTGGTTCCCTCGATCGTAGTACCTGCTGTAAGACCTTCGAAGTCATCAATGAGAACCCACTGCGCCTGCGCTGAACTCGCACACAACATTGAAGCCGCCACGCAAGACAACAGCGACAATTTAAAAATGTTAAACAACTTTGACATTACAACACTCCAGAGTTAAAGAAAGTGGTAAAGTGGCAGACGAAGTCTGCGAGCAAAGCCGATTTCATAAACATTAGCGGAAACCAATCCGTCATTCGAATCTAACGAGCAAGAATAGCGGTGTCAAATAAAATTTGGCCTAGAGCTACCTCGAGATTTCTAGAACCGAATTCAAAGAAAATACGGGAAGAGATCCAACCTTTCCTCAGCGATATTTCAGAAAAGTTCGCGCTCTTATTGGTAATCAAAATGAGTTTGTGTTAGCCTCAAACCGGTTGGTATTTATTAAACCGAACCGCTGCCTGACTTAACTTCCCTCCAAACTCAAATTACTTTTATCCGGAGCCGATGAATGCCCTTTTACCGAAGCTCGATTTCATTCCATGTTGCATTGTGCGCGGTTGGCTTAGCTCTCGTTTCCAACACAACATTCGCTCAACTTTCTGATCCCATTCCCGCAACCGTTACTCCGAGCTCGATAACCGTGGGTCTAGAATTGATTGCGACGCTGCCCGACACACAGGCGGATGTTAATGACGGGCGCAACACAAACACAAGGATCAACTTCTACCGCGAAACGGATGATGGCCGTAGGTTCATCAACGATCAACGCGGGAATTTGTAGGAACTTGATAGTTCTGGAAACCACACCGAGTACGCGAACACGCGCACCACATTCACAAACGACATTTACAAACGACATTTACACCGGCAGTCTCGCAAGTGGATTTACCAGCTTCACATTTCACCCCGAGTTTTCCTCCAACGGATTGTTTTACACGATTCACTCCGAGAACTCTTCAGGGACGCCCGATCATATTCCGGCAACCTTGAGCAGCGGCGACGTAAACTATCAAGCAGTCGTTACTGAATGGGACGCCACCACCCCTTCAGCAAGCACTTTCAGCGGAACTCGACGTGAACTTTTGCGAGTTAGTATGACGGGAAACAATGCGATTCATCCCATTGGAGACGTTAGTTTTAATCCTACGGCAACGGTGGGAGACGCCGATTATGGAATGCTATATATCGCCGGTGGTGATTGGGCGATCAGCGGTCTAAACCGTTTTGATGCACTGCAGCGAACTGACACGTTGCCGGGAACCGTGATGCGGATCGACCCAAGGTCTCCAAACATCACAGGTGGAATCGCTGGATTGGGCAACTACACCATTCCGGCAGACAATCCGTTTGTCGGTGTAACCGGAGCTCTTGGTGAAATCTACGCGTACGGCTTCAGGAACTGTCACCGAGTTTCATGGGATGCAAACGGAAACATGTACGGAATGGACATTGGTCAAAACCAGATCGAAGAAATCAACATCATCGTCCCCGGTGGCAACTACGGTTGGGGTGAGCGCGAGGGGACCTTTGTGAACGGCCAAGCAGTTAACGGCGACCGGACCGTTGTGTTCGCTGGCGCCCCGGGACCAGGCTTTATCGATCCAGTCGCTCAATACGATCATGACGAGGGAGCTGCGATCGCGGGTGGATTCGCTTACGAGGGAACTTTGGTTCCTGAGCTTCAAGGCAAGTTCGTTTTTGGAGACATTGTCGATGGAAGGTTGTTCTACTGTGACGTAGCCGAATTGCTTGATGGTGACCCGGCTACCACCGCAACGCTTTTCGAATTGCAACTAGAAGTAAACGGGGCTGCGACGACAATGCAATCTTTGGTTGGAGGTGGCCGCGTCGATCTGCGACTTGGCAAAACCAACTCTGGTGAAATTGTCATCATGGCTAAAGAAGACGGCACTGTTCGTCAATTCGTAACGCTGCAAACGCAACCACCGGTTGATGATTGGGTACTTATCGACGATTTCCAAGCATTGATAGCCGGTGACACCATCCTCGGCACTACAGGCCCCGGTGCCACTTGGGACGGAAGCACACCGATGAACGTAGCGGCACTTGACCCCGACTGCGCGGACAACCTCGTGATGCAAGAGCCCGGATCGGCTAATCCTAGTGCACTTCGGGCTCAGTTCACTGATGCTTCGACCAATATTGCACTCGGCGCTACAGGAACCCTTTTCTATCGTTTCCGTACGGCCGACACTTCGGCCGGTACCGCCGATCATGTGGTAGGCCTTACGGACAACTCAACGATCACCAACTTTAATTTTAAGTCTGGTCTTCGCAACACCACCGCTGGTGGAACGACTACCCATACATTAGACCTGCGCGACGGAGGAGGGTACGAGACGGCTGCCACCTTGGCGGACAACACTTGGTACAGCTTATGGATGGTGACAACGAATACTAATCCGGGCACCTTTACATGCTATCTGCAAAGTGAAACCGATCCTAACTTCGCTACACAGACGCAGCTGGTCGGAGATGACGCCTGGGATTATCGCATCAACGGCGACAATGACATCATCAATGTCCTCTTCCGTAACGCTAACAACCCTGCCGGCGTGGCGGGCAACAGCCTCCTTTTTGATGACATTTATATCAATCCGTCCGTGGCAGACTTGTCTACTCCGTCGGGTGTGGGTGTCTGCCCGACGACCGTTCTCAAAGGCGACGTCGACATGGACGGGGATGTGGACTTTGCAGACATCCCTGCTTTCATTGCCGTACTACAAAACGGTGTGTTTCAAGCCGAAGCAGACTGCGATTGCAGCACAGTAGTCGATTTTGCAGCCATCCCGGTATTCATTGCGATTCTGCAGGGACAGTAATTCGGTTGAGAATTCGAAACCCGCATGCAGCACCGAAGCTACATGCGGGTATCGGACAAACAACTCTATCGCTCGCGGGACATCACGTAAGGTTGCTTCCTTCCCTTCCTGCGAGCGTTTCAGGCAATGACATGCGCTTGCCTGTGTTGGGTTGTTAACTCTCTGTCTGCCATTGCGCAGTGCGGCAGGTCGGCCCGACTTCTTGTGTCCCGACGCTAGACTGAAGTAGCGTTTCAAGCTCTCATCAGGGGCTGAAGCCTTCGATAGCTCAGTGATCGCCACAGCCACTCAAATGGCCCGAAGCGAAAGTACCTCAGCCAAATCGGAGACATGCACAGCTGAAAGGACCAGATGACGGCGACCAGCGCGACTAATTGCGGCCGACTGAGATATCCAAACCACCCAAATCCGTGACCGTAAAAGATCGTGGTGCAAATAATTGTGTGCAGCAAGTAGTTAGTAAGCGCCATTTGTCCCACTGCGGCCAATGACTCTTGCAGTCTGCTCAACCACTGTCTCTTGCAAGCCAAACATACAAAGCAAAAGTAAGCGAGGCCGACTAGGAAGCTTCCCCAGTAGTTGAATTGGCTTCCGAGAAGAAACGAATACTCCAAGCTCCAATAATTTGCCTCGTGGAAGTGAACACCTGCCAACACGAGTATCAATCCCGCAACGATCGAGGTGCAGCCTCCCACCAGATAAAACGAGTCCGATTTCAAACCACTCAATACTCCCAGCTTGAAAAGACTCATCCCGATCAGCATTAGTCCTCCGATACGCCAGATGAACAGAAATAAGAACACGAATGTTTGCATTTCAAAAGCGGCACCACTTCGATGCGGCTGAGCTTCAAGCCAGCTTCCACGATAGATTTCTAGGTTACTTTCGATTTGTGCTGCCGACGGCGCCCAATCTTGTGTTAGACCCGCAATTTGCGTTTCCGACGCATAGGGTAGCGTCAGTCCAGACACGATCGAAATTCCAGAACCTATGAAAAGTAAGACGACCCCAATGAGAATCAAACTGCGTGGCCTTAACCCGCGCAGCCAAAATACAATAGCGCCACAGATTGCGTAGGCATACAGAATGTCGCCAATCCACAACAGGTGAGCGTGGAGGATCCCAAAAACTAGAAGCCAAAACATCCGCCAGTAATGAAGCCGCGCGAAGCTTCGTCCGCTGGATGGTGCGCGCTCAGACATAAGAACTACGCCAGCACCGAACAGAATCGAAAACATCGTCATGAATTTCAGATCGAAAAACACATGAGCAACCCACCAGCAGCAATAGGACGCCGTCGATAACTCACCCATCGCAGTTGGATTAAAGTATTTGGCATCGATCAAACCAAATGACTGGATATTCATCATCAGAATTCCAAGCAGCGCAAATCCGCGCAGCACATCGAGGGACTTGATTCTGTCTGACCTACCGACAGGGCTGAGCGTGTTTGAAATGATTTACCTCAATTTATAAGTTGAACCGAATATTTAGCTCCTGCAGCTGTAAGTTCGAGCTAGGCCACTGCGGTTTCGATAGTTATGTCTACTTGTGAAAGCTAGGTGAAGTTTCCCAAACTAGCACGGTTATAAAGAGCTACTGGCTAGTGACCCGGTTGCACGTGTGGGAGAATCACTTATCATCCTGCAAGAAAGAAAAAAGGTTGGATTTGAAACTCTATGATGCCACCGCTAACGGCATCTAATCTCGCATTGAACGACAACAAGGACGGCCTGGCTCCCTTGTTGAAATACACCCCTCCAACCTTATCCAAAGTCACAAAATCGGGCTATTTCCCGGAGAATTTGACAATTTGAGTCTGTGAAAATTTTCACGATGTCGATACCATTAGTGCTGGAAGCGGTGCGGCGAAACAGATACGTTGCGTAAAGGCGAATCTCCACCTTCTTAAAACAAAAATCATAATGATTCACACGATCAAAAAAGGTCTGGACCTTCCGATTTCAGGGAAGCCCGTCCAATCGATAGATCCCGGTCCTGAGATTTCTCACGTTGCGCTCTTGGGTGACGACTACAACGGCATGAAGCCAACCATGTTGGTTGCCGAAGGAGACTTCGTCAAACTGGGACAACCGGTTTTCACTGACAAGAAAAACGAAGGTGTGACTTATGTTGCACCGGCGGCGGGGACCATCAAGGGGGTCAACCGAGGTGAGAAACGCAAGTTCCTCTCCATGGAAATTGAAATCGACGGTGATGCCGAAGTCACGTTCGACGTACCCGGCTCCCCAGCGTCAGTCGATCACGCGACCGCTGAAAAGTTTCTGGTACAGTCCGGATTGTGGCAGTCCTTCCGCACCCGCCCCTACAGCAAAGTGCCTGTAATCGGCAGTGAGGCAGATGCGATTTTCGTGACTGCGATGGACACCAATCCGTTGGCTGCCGAACCCGAATTGGTGATTGATGCAAATAAAGAATTGTTCGTTACTGGTTTGCAAATCGTCGCCAAACTGACCAAGGGCAAGACGTACGTTTGCACGCGACCTGATTCCCGGGTCCCGGGCGACAAAGTTCCTGACGTCAAATTCGAGCAGTTCGCCGGAGCTCACCCGGCTGGGCTCGTTGGAACTCACATTCACACACTGCATCCGGTTGGTCCCGAGTCGCGTCCCGTCTGGCATATTGGATACCAAGACGTCGTGGCCATCGGTCATTTGTTCACCACAGGAAAACTGATGACCGAACGGGTGGTCTCAGTGGCCGGCCCGGCGGTAGACAACCCGAGCTTAATCAAAACACGTTTGGGGGCATCGATCTCTCAATTACTTGCCAGCCGCACTGTTGGTGACAACTCGAGGATCATTTCCGGGTCTCTCTTTAGTGGCCGATCGGCAACTGATCCTGTTGGCTATCTCGGACGCTATCACAATCAGGTGTCAGTTCTAGAGGAAGGCACCAAGCGCGAATTCCTTGGCTGGCAGATGCCCGGATTTGATAAATTCTCAGTGACCCGCATCTACGGCGGCTCATGGCTAAAAGACAAATTGTTCCCACTAACAACCAGCTCCGGAGGGAGCAAACGAGCCATGGTGCCGGTAGGAACTTACGAGAGGGTGATGCCGCTGGATATGCTGCCGACACAGTTATTACGGGCTCTTATCGTCGGTGCTCAAACTGGCGAAACAGAACCGGCGTTGCAGTTGGGTGCACTTGAGCTTGACGAGGAAGATCTGGCTCTCTGCACTTTTGTCTGCCCTGGTAAATACGAATACGGATCCATCCTTCGGGAAAATCTGACTCTAATCGAGAAAGAGGGATAAGGAACATGCTGAGATCATTACTCGACAAAATCGAACCGCTGTTCCATGAAGGCGGTCCGCTCGAGAAACTTTATCCGCTGTACGAGGCTAACGATACGTTCTTGTACACACCCGGCGAAGTTGCCAAAGGTGAGACGCACGTACGCGATGCGATCGATCTGAAGCGCATGATGTCGATGGTCATCGTGGCCTTGATTCCCTGCATCTTGATGGCCATGTACAACACTGGCTATCAGGCTCAGAAAATCTTCGCAGCCGGACTTGCCGACGTTCCCTCTGGTTTCACCCTTGCTGAGGGCTTGTGGAGTGGCGAGTGGCGGTATGCCGTGCTTGATGCCGTTGGCGTGGACGTCACCTATGAGCGCGGTGGATTCTTAAGCCCTAGCAGCATCCTGCCTTGCTTGTTCCACGGAGCGTTATACTTCTTGCCCGTTTACGCGGTCTGTATGTTTGTTGGTGGCCACTGCGAGGTAATTTTCTCTATCCTTCGCAAACACGAAATCAATGAAGGCTTTCTTGTTACAGGCATGCTGTTTCCACTCACGTTGCCGGCGACGATTCCACTATGGCAAGTAGCCGTGGGGATCGCGTTTGGCGTGATTGTAGGAAAAGAAATTTTCGGGGGCACTGGAAAGAACTTCCTTAACCCCGCGCTAACCGCTCGAGCGTTTTTGTACTTCGCTTACCCAACCAAGATCAGCGGCGATGCCGTTTGGACCGCTGTTGACGGTTACACCGGAGCAACCGTCCTCGGTGCAATGGCCAGTGCCACCGAAGGAACGACCGCCGAAATCTCGAAGACCATGACCAGCGTCGGAGGCTGGGGTTGGTGGGATTACTTCATCGGAAATATTCATGGTTCGATGGGTGAAACCAGCGTGCTGTGTTGCTTGATTGGTGCCGCAGTCCTGATTGCTACGCGTGTTGGTTCTTGGCGAATCATGGCAGGTGTCACGATTGGAATGGTGGCATTCTCGAGTTTGCTATGCCTGATTCCAGGTGCCCAGCCAATCACTTACATGGGCCCACTATGGCACTTGGTCATTGGCGGTTTTGCTTTTGGAACTGTTTTTATGGCAACCGATCCTGTTTCTGCTGCCATGACCCCCACAGGGAAATGGGTCTACGGTGGTTTGATTGGATTCCTGACCGTACTTGTTCGAGTCGTTAACCCTGCTTTCCCTGAGGGCATCATGTTGGCGATTCTGTTCGCCAACGTATTCGCTCCACTGATCGACTACTTTGTTGTTCAAGCAAACATCAAACGGAGGACCGCACGTTATGCAGTCGGATAAGAGTTTCGATAAAGAATCACCGATCAATGTCATCATTCTCGCGGTGGTGCTATGTGTGGTTTGTTCGCTGGTCGTTTCCACAGCCGCTGTTGGCCTGCGTTCACTGCAAGACGCCAATGTGCTGCTTGACAAACGAGCCAATATTTTGAGCGTGGCAGGTTTCGAGGATGTTGCTTCTGGTGAAGTTAACGACGTGTTCGATAAACGCTTCACTGTCGAATTGATCGACATGAGCACGGGATTACCCGCCGCTCCTGCGGCCATGGAAGCGATGAAGGAAGCCGGCAAGGAGTACGCTGACGAAGAAGAAACGATCGCAAAGTACGATCAAATCTGGGCGTCGAAATCAAAGAAGCCCTCCGTCAGTGATCCAACCGATGACGCAACTTTGATTAAGTACCGTGAGAAATTCTCTCATGTTTATGTCCTGAAGTCTGAGGATGGCAACGCCGTTGAGAAATACGTGTTTCCGGTCCGCGGCTACGGACTGTGGTCGATGATGAAGGGCTACCTGGCGGTTGAACCCGATCTTCAAAAGATCGCTGGCCTGACTTTTTACGAGCATGGTGAAACACCCGGACTGGGTGGCGAAATCAAGAGCGCTCGGTTCAAGGCTCAATGGCCAGGAAAGCAAATTTACGCTGAGGACGGATCGGTTGCCGTACGCGTGATCAAAGCCGCACCAAAGGACGCCTACAGCGTCGATGCACTATCAGGGGCGACAATTACTTCGACCGGCGTGTCCAACATGATGAAATATTGGATGGGTCCAGAGGGTTTCGGACCTTATATCGATCAGAAAAAAGGCAAAACAGAAGCACGTCAAACCTCGATGACGAAGTCAGGAGAGCACAACAATGGGTAAAAGCAACAAGGATCTGATTATGGATCCTGTCTTCGATAACAACCCAATCGCGCTTCAAGTGTTGGGTATTTGTAGCGCTCTAGCTGTAACGACTCAGCTTTCAACATCCTTCGTGATGGCGATCGCGGTGACCATCGTGA
>CAYTPS010000076.1:13670-15340 GCA_964439245.1 uncultured Pirellulaceae bacterium
ATTCGGATCATTGTGCAGATGACCATCATCGCCTCTTTGGTGATTTTGGTGGACCTGGTTCTAAAGGCGTTTGCGTTCAAACTTTCGCAGGAACTGTCGGTGTTTGTTGGATTGATCATTACCAACTGTATCGTCATGGGACGCGCCGAAGGTTTTGCCATGAAGAACAATGTCAAGGACAGCTTCATGGACGGCATCGGAAACGGTCTGGGCTACGGCCTGATTCTTTTGATCGTTGGATTCTTCCGCGAGTTGTTCGGAAGTGGAAAACTGTTCGGTCAGATCATTCTGCCTCTCAAAGCAGACGGCGGTTGGTACGAACCTAACGGCTTGATGCTCCTATCACCATCGGCTTTCTTCATCATCGGCTTCTTCATTTGGGCTCTCCGAACATGGAAGCCCGATCAAATCGAAAGTGCGTAGGCCCAAAACTCTGGCTAACGAACTCCCTGTTCGGTAATTCACGAAATACGAAATCTTAACGCGGCGTCAATCATGGACATTCAAGCACTCGGCAATCTGTTCTTAAAATCAGCCTTCGTCGATAACCTCGCACTCGCCTATTTCCTTGGCATGTGTACCTTTTTGGCCGTCTCCAAGAACGTTAAAACTGCACTGGGACTAGGTGTCGCAGTTATCGTCGTGCAGACAATTACAGTTCCTATCAACAACGTGATC
Organism: uncultured Pirellulaceae bacterium; assembly: GCA_964439245.1. Lineage (GTDB taxonomy): Bacteria > Planctomycetota > Planctomycetia > Pirellulales > Pirellulaceae > Mariniblastus. The sequence continues at coordinate 14,349 of CAYTPS010000076.1, forward strand.
TACAACTACGTTCTGAAAGAGGGTGCCCCCCTGATGAACGCCAACTTGGAGTTTCTCAGTCTGATTTGCTTCATTGGCGTAATCGCGGCGATGGTTCAAATCCTCGAGATGACATTAGATAAATTCTTCCCGCCACTTTACAACGCGTTAGGAATTTTCCTGCCTTTGATCACAGTTAACTGTGCGATTCTAGGAGGAACGCTGTTCATGCAACAACGTGATTACAACCTAACGGAAAGTTTTGTGTTCGGCATAGGAAGTGGGTTTGGTTGGGCGGCGGCGATTGCGGGTCTGGCCGGCATTCGCGAGAAACTTCGCTACTCAGACATTCCGCCTCCGTTACGAGGCCTAGGAATCACATTTATCATCGTTGGACTAATGGCACTTGGATTTCAAGCGTTCCTCGGCATCCAAGCCTAAATTTACGAGAGCAGGGTAGGGCGTCAAATTTGCGACTCCCTTAATTTCTGATTCAAACATTGAAACACAGCAGATAATCATATGGATATCTTTTACGGCGTTTTACTCTTCACCACTGTCGTATTGGCTTTGGTCGCGCTGATTCTAGTCGCCAGAAATTTCTTGGTCTCGACAGGCGCAGTCAAAATCATGGTCAACGGGCAGAAGGAAATCGAAGTGGCCGCTGGCGGCAAGCTCATGAACGCCCTTGGTGACGCTGGTATCTTCGTCTCGTCGGCCTGCGGCGGTGGTGGAACCTGTGCACAATGCCTTGTTAAAGTTGAAGCTGGTGGTGGAGACCTTCTGGAAACAGAAAAAGGACACATCAACAAGAAAATGGCGCGTGAGGGCTGCCGCCTTTCGTGTCAGGTTGCTGTGAAGCAAGACATGACCGTCGAAGTGCCAGAAGAAGCCTTCGAAACCAAAAAGTGGGAATGCACCGTTCGCTCCAACGACAATGTTGCAACGTTCATTAAGGAGCTGGTACTTGAGTTGCCTGAAGGCGAGGACGTTGACTTTAAGGCCGGCGGATA
>CAYTPS010000077.1:0-15208 GCA_964439245.1 uncultured Pirellulaceae bacterium
AACTATCACTGCTCATTACAATGCTCGCAAATCTCTTTGTTCAATGGATGAGCTCACGCCCAACCGTTTTATACACACGTTGTTGGTTCAAAAGATACTCGATCATTGTTTGCTGAACACCCCGAATAACTCCTAATGCGAATTTCAGAAATATATCGCTCAGTTCAAGGGGAGGGTACGCTCACAGGCACGCCCAGTATCTTTGTACGCACCAGTGGATGTAATTTGCGGTGCGACTTTTGCGATACACCATTCGCATCATGGGAGCCGGAAGGCCCCAATCTAGACATCAGCGAGATCGTTCAGCAAGTCCTCGACATCGCCTCAGCAGATACCGACCTAAAACACGTAGTAATCACTGGAGGCGAACCCATGCTGCCAGTGGAAATCGTTGCGCTTTGCCAGAAACTGAAACAACAAGACTTCCACATTACGATCGAAACCGCCGGCACATTGGACCGCGTGGTCGACTGCGACTTAATGTCCGTCAGCCCAAAAATGTCGAACTCAACTCCGGACATCGACAGGGCAGGGCAATGGAGAAACAAACACGAAAAAACACGTCGCCGCCCAGACGTCGTTGGTGCGTTAATCAGTCGCAGTGACTACCAAATAAAATTTGTCGTCAAGACTTCCGATGATCTGCCTGAAATTCTGGATTTCCTCAAAGATGTCCCGGCAATCGAAAACGAAAAGGTCCTCTTGATGCCCGAGGGAGTTTCAACCGACAGCTTACTGGCTAAAGTGGACTGGCTGGAAAAAATTTGCGAAGACCATGGGTTTAGCCTCTGCCAACGCCAACATATATTTTGGTACGGTAATCAACGCGGAACTTAAGTTGTTACCCGATTGCCTCGATCTCCCAAACACATCACGAAAGCAACCATCAAAATGCGAAATTTTACCTTTCTGATATTTGTCGTGATGACCTTTCTTTGCTGGGGACTCTACGGACCGGTGCTGCATGTTGGCCAAGAAACTCTGGGCGGTGGACATGGTCAAAAAAGCCTGTTGCGTCCGTTGATCTGTGTGGGCTTCGCCTATTTTTTGATTGCTGTTCTGTTCCCACTGGTCGTCCTGAAAACCAAAGGGGAAAAAGGGGCGTGGTCCTTTAGTGGGTTTATCTGGTCTTTTGTCGCTGGAGCAGTCGGCGCAATCGGCGCTTTGGGCATCGTGCTGGCGTTCAAATTTGGTGGCAAACCGTTTTACGTGATGCCACTGGTATTTGGTCTGGCTCCAATCATCAACACACTTGTCACGATGGTGATGGGCCGAACATTCAAACAAGCTTCAGGCCTGTTCTATCTTGGCATTCTGATCGTCGCCGTCGGTGCCGCCGGTGTGCTTTACAACAAACCCAAACCTGTGCCGGCCAAATCGAGCATGGTTCCCGTTACCCTAGATGACGGAACGACTTCGATAGCAGGAACCGGAGGCGTCGCTCCCCTCCCTGAAGAAACTTTTCCGTTGTGGATAGGATTGAGTATCGGATTGACGGCCCTGTGCTGGGGTGCCTATGGGCCGGTACTGCACAAAGGGCAAGCCAAAATGCAGGGCAGCCGACTACGGCCATTCTTGTGCGTGGGACTGGCCTATTTCGTGATTGCCGTCGTCGCCCCGTTTTTGATGTTGGGGGTTCTTGAAGACCCCGGTAGCTTCGATAATTTTTCAGGCATCGCTTGGTCGTTTGCCGCTGGAGCCACTGGAGCAATTGGAGCGCTGGGAATTATCTATGCGTTCAACTTTGGCGGTAAGCCCTTATATGTCATGCCGCTGGTGTTTGGCTTCGCACCAGTTGTAAATACATTTTATGAAATCGTCACCAAGAACCTTTACGGACATGTACCTCAACTGTTCTTCGTTTCTTTGTCAATGGTTATCCTTGGAGCTGTGATGGTGCTGGTTCTCGCTCCACGAAAGAAACCGGCGCCTGTTGTTGCTGCAGACTAACCTCCAGACCACTACCATGGCCGAAAAAGAAGAAAACAACGATGCCGACTTAGTTGCCCGAATAGACGCGCTGCTGAGCCACGTTTGGATGGTACGCGCATTTCTGAAGCACTGCGAAGAGGCAGAAGAAGACGACGAACTGAATGATGTGCAACGTACTTTGTACGATTACATGTTGGCTTTGGGAGCTCCACTGCAATCCGGCGATCATGCCAAGTACCTCAAGCAAGCCAAAAAGAAGTTGAAAAAATTGGTTGCAGCAAAAGATCTGTTCGAAGAAATTCAGCCGGAAATTTCTTCTCACACTAACTTCAAAATGGCTGTCGCATCATTGTGTAGATCGGTTCGTCAAATCGAATCTATTTTGCAATCTGATTCATCAGATCGGTAGGCGCGAGTGCGACACGGTGGGGAGTCGCCACGTGGCTGGCTTCAGCCTCGCCGCGAAGCTGCTGAGAGTTTGCCGAGATCGATGCCAGCAATTGACCGAAAACCGGTTCAGTCGGGTGGACTTCCTGCCCCCGATTGAGTGTCGCGCGAGCCTTATGCGGCGCACCTGCCTGTAACTGCATCTGCCCCAACTGGAAGAATATTTGTTTGGAGCATTGGGGACGTGCTGCAGCGGTTTCCAGAACAAACATCGCAGCATCTGTTTGCTTTAACGCAGACAGTGCTTCTGCTTTGGCCAACACGGCCTCGTCGGGTTGGTTGGCGATAGTGTGCTGGCCAAGTAAAGTTTCGGTCGCGGATAAGGATTGCATCGGCCTTCCCATCGCGAGGTACGTTCGCGCGATCAGTAGCTGTAGCTCCTCATTTTTACTGTCCAGTCCGGCTGCGCGATGAAAATGTTGCAACGCCGTTTGTTGATCACCTTTGCCCGCCGCCAGTCTCCCTTTTAGAATCCACGCTTGGGATAGTCGGTAGTCTTTTTCCAATGCGAGATCCGCGTGCCGGTTGGCCTGTAACCAGCGTCCGGCCGTCAGATGCATCTCTCCAACCTCAGCATGAAGAGCCGGATCACCTGAATTGGCCACAGCCGTCTCCATGATTCCGATAGCCGAATCGATGTTGCCCTGATCAAACTCGGTGCGAGCCAAGTTGGCCGTAAGACGATGATCTTCAGGAAGTTCGCGAGCCGCATTGGAAAAACACGTCTTTGCTCTGGCCAGTTTTCCCTGTTTGACCGCCGCGAATCCGTCGCGCGCCCAGTTTCTCGCAGAGCTGACTTTTTCAATCGAAGATGTACGGAACGACTGCATCGTCTGGCAACCAGCGCAGAAGCAAACGAAAATCGCTACAACGAACTGAAGCCGGCCGCATCTACGATTTAGATGACGGCAGGTTTCGCGCAAGTCAGTAATTGGGAAAGAAATTGGTATCATCGCGCACGTCTACAGCGACACAAAAGAGACTTTATCTTGAGGAAGGTACGGAAGATTAGCAGGCCCTCAGCATCGCTGCTAGAGCGGAAACTTAGGGACTCCACCGGAGCCCATGAATAAATTACAATCAACACATAATCCAATCGCACCAAGCATTCTACATCAGCAATCACTCTATGCCCGCAACTTACGACCGTAGCGGAATCAAGTTTCTCTACCCTGACAACTGGGTTCTATCTGACCAAGGGGACACAGAATTGCCGCGTGCAATTTCTCTTGAGGAGCCCGATGGAGCGATGTGGTCGACTCATCTGTATCCGGCAGACCACGATCCGGACCTGCTGGTGAAAGACACCATTGTTGCCTTAGAAGAAACCTATCCTGATCTAGAAATAACGCCAACTACCAAAGCCTTTACCCAACGCGATGGGACGGCAGTTGATGTCATTTTCTTCTGCCTCGATTTTCTAGTGCGGGTTAAGCTTCAGACGCTTCAAACCGAACGGTTTCAGGTGTTGCTGTGGTATCAGGCGGAAGACCGAGAGTTTGAGAAACACGAACCCGTTTTCCATGCTGTCTCAACCAGCATGCTGCAATCGATAATTTAAGTATGGATTGGTGGATGGAGACTGCGCGTCTTTGAACCACAAAGAAAAACTCCTCTGACTCTCCGGCGAGAGAATCAGAGGAGCATATATTGGTCTCCGCAAAAAGCTGGCGGCTACGTTCTTGAGTTAGCCCTGAATTCCACGGTCTGCGTGGTGTGCCTTAGATTTGCGGTGTCGTCATGAGCATTTCGATCGATCCCATCACCGCTAATAGTACGCCGCCGCAGGAGAAAGGTTCACTAAACCGCAAGGAAATTTGCTGTCACTAAGAACCGTCGTAAGTCTCTGGATAAATCACCAGTTCAATGCGTCGGTTAGGACTAATGCCGCCCACTAACTCCTGTGAGTGACGCGGCCGATTGCTGGCCATCCCCATGGTAAACATCTGACGACGCGGCAATCCCAGGCGAATGAGTTCTTCAAAAACAGCCAGCGATTGTGTCGCGGTCAATTGGTGGTCCGTGGTGCCCGGGGGATTGAGTGGCGTATTGTCCCAGTGAGCTTCAACACCCAAGATCTGTCGTGGGAATGATCGTTGCACCGTGGCGACAACCTCGCTTAGCAGCGGACGCTGAGCCGGAGTAACCTGATACGTTCCCGGAACGAACAATCGATCCGTCGGAAATTCGATCCGAATCACATCGCCATCCATTCGCGCATCGCCGCCGGGAATATTAATCTCTGATAGCCGTCGCATCAAACTGTTATTGGCGCGAATTGTTGCCGAAGCGAACTGTACTTGTCCGCGCCCATCAGCGTTGTCTCGATTGGCGAAACGGTCAAACCCACTTTGAGGCTGTACTGGCGCCGACGCTTTTGCGAACTGCTCAGAAAAACCGCTGCCGATGGTGTTGCCAGCAGAGGTCTCTTGTAACCGCTGCCGTAGCATCTCTGTTTGAGCCAACGCTTGTTGTTTCTCAAGTTCCGTTTGTTGGATACGCCCCGATGTATCTGCCAATTGCTCTTTGAGCGTTTGGTTGTATTGGTTGGCCAGTTCCAGCTTCTGACGCAAGCCGGCGACTTCAGTGTTGAGCAATTGATTGTCTGAATCGGTCGCGTTAAGACGCTGGGTGAGCGTTCCCACCTCTTCGGCCATCTGGTTCAGCTGCTGATTTTGCGCCAAACCGTTCGAGTCGTAGTCCCCACTCATCCCAACACTTCTGCCACCGAGCGAAGACTGGGGGGGATTTCTGTTTTTCCATCCAGCAAATAGGCCGCCAAGCGGCTTGTTTGACGTTGCTAGTGTGCTTCCTGAATTGCCCAATCCACTTGGGCCGTTAAGCGTTCCACCAGCCAATTGCGGCAGCGGGGCTGCCGTGGTTTGGTTGGTGTTGCCGAAGAAACGAGGGCGTTGTCCGAAATCAAACAGCGCGTTGTGATCACGAGACGTTGACGCCGTTTGCAGACAGCCGGAAAAACATCCGACAAACAACGCGACTACGACGAATTTGTAGGTTTTTGTACAGTGAATCATGACCGGGGGACGTCATTAAACTGTGAACGGTTCGCCGAATACGTAGATCGGCACAATGGAAATCGGCAAGACATTAGCAACCTGCCGAGGTTCCGTAAATAGCGAATTCACCAATGAAAAATGGCAATTCAAAGAGCAATTTTTTTGCTGATCGTCGAACTGCTGGCATGGATCGAACGACTACGGCAGGACGCGACCGCGCTAAGGCCGCGTCACGCGTCCCCCAGCTAACAGCAAAAGGGGACGCATTTCTGCGCCCCCTTTGGTCGAATCTATCGAGCGATTACGACGTCTACTACTCTGGTCTACCTTCAGAGCCATGAAAGAAATTGTGCCACTTTTGAACGGTTTCCATCGACATTGCGTCCAGTTGACTTTTGGACACTCCATTGGCCTTTAAGTCATCGCCGTGATGTTCCCAAAGATGTGTACGCATATCACCAGGCCCCTCGTAGCCGTAGTCAGGGCTGATAATAGCTTCCATCGTTCCCTGGCCGTAAACATCATCTACATAGATGGTATCTCCATAAACGATATCACTGCCAACGACCGCGCCTTGGACAGCATCAACTTGAACGCCGCCTTCCTGAACAGCGGTGAAACCGCCAACTACTTCAGTCGCTACTCCCACCGAGTCATAGACAACTTCAGTGGTTGTAAAATTAGAAGTTGTAAGTGAATCTGATATGAAGTGCCCCGAATCAACCGGATAAGAAGTATAGGGCTCCGAGTACATTTCAACTTGCTGATAAAACTCTTGTGTAAATCCGATTGTTGCGGAAAAGCTAATCGTCGCGAAAACGATCGCCAAAAGAAAAACTTGGGTACGAAACATATTGATACCTTTGGGGTGGGTCAGAAAACATAGTTTCCGAAGCTGAGGTGAGTAGAGTTGTGGTAGTAGTAGAAGTGCTACGGTAGTTGAACACTTCGCGCATACCAGCGATGAGATATTAATATTTCGACCAAAGACAGAGAATTCCCTTAGGCGTTATCACTGGTGTGGAATAAAGTCACCAGATTCTTTCTGGTTCGTTTATCACCAGCAGCCGGAACCACCGCGGCAAACACCGCACTTACGCGTCCGGTCCTAGCGTCTTCAACTTCAACCAGCGCACAATTGGCAACAGCACAGCCATCAGAATTAGTGAAACCAGCAGCACCACCAGAAGCCCAGCGCCGAAAGCAAAGAAGCCATGCCGACCATTGGCCCAAATATGTTTCCAGTTGAAAATCGAGTACACCGCGCCGAAAGCCAGGTAGGGCCCAAACGCTAGATAGCTGTCACGAAAGATAACAAACAAGATCATGGCAAAAAGCATCGCTGCAATGATTCCATAGATGAAACCAGCCACTGATGCCTGCCAGCCGATAAAGGTGCCAATCATTGCCATCAGCGTCACATCGCCAAAACCCATGACTTGCATGCCCAGCACTGCACCACCGACCAATCGAATTCCCCAAATAAGTCCTCCGGCCACCGCCATGCCGATTACGGCTCCCATCAGACTGATCCAGTTTTCCTCCGGCAACATCATCCAAGCCAACGCAAGTAACGGCAGACCAATCGCTAATAGCGCAAACAGAATTTTCGAAAGCCCAAAAGGCCGACGCTCAACAGTTCGCAAAGCACATTGCGTCTTTCGTTTGGGCCGCAGCACCGAAGCAAACGTAAACTTGATTCCTTTGCCAAACCCTAAGTGAAACGGGCTGATCCGCGGAAACAAAGAGAGAATCCAGATCGTGAAAACACCAAGGGCAAGTAGCAACCCCATCCAACCAAAGCACCAGTGCACTGTCGGAGGAGGATCGAAAGGATGTGGCGATCGAAAGTTGATCCACTCGACCACAGCGCCGCCAGCAACAGCGGCCATTTGGGGTAACTTCGACGATGGTAACGCGGCCGCAATACACAGCCCCGCGATCGTTCCTGGTATTGTTATTTGATCGGGAATCAAACGTTCATCGAAGTCAATAAACGTTGCGATAAAAAGCAGTGCAATCAAGAGTGTGTGCGACCAAAACCAAACCTCCGCATAGAAGCTCCAATTCGGCAGCACCGGCAAACCACCCGCATTGAACCCAAGCAGGCCACCGCCATGTTGCCAGTGCCAAAACCATGGCAAGCCTATTATCCAGACAGTGTCGATCAGAAGCGGGCGAATCCAAGTCCACGCTCCTTCGTGATGCCGACGCAATCGAATCCATCCGTAAACTGGAATTCGGTCGAGCCATGTTCGGTCGGCAAGTAAATCTTGTTCTTCCTCCAGCAACCGCATCCATGGGCTAATCGGGCGGCGACTGAAAACAGACCAACTGTAAATGGCCCAGTTAATAAACGCGCTGATCACTGCACCGACGACCATCAGCAACACACAGCAAACGGACGCGGGAAGATTGGCAAGCATATTTTCAGGCGGTCAGAACAAGAAGCAGAAGCGCGAACAGCAGGCTCAAAACCCGCTCTAATCTTTTCGGTTCTCTTCAATCAACTTGGCAATCTGGTCAGCGACTTCTTCGGGCAACAGATCATCGACATCCACGATGTGGTCGGCACATTCATCATAAGTCGAAGATCTTAACGCCAACATTGACTGGACCTCGCCCAATCCACCCTCCTCGGTCAAATCTGGCCGGCTTTCTCTGGTCGATTTATCTTCTGAAATTCTCTTCCAAAGCGTCTCGGCTTTGCCGCGAAGCCAAATACATTTCCCGTGTCCACCAAATATTTGCCGACTCGCTTCGTTCATTGGTGCACCGCCCCCCAGTGAAACGACACATCCACTTTTCTCGCTGGAATTTCCCTCCTTCCCTTTGGTCGACTTCTTTTGATTCACAATGATCTTGGCGATGATCTTGGCTTCCATCTGACGAAAGGAGGCCTCTCCCTTTTCAGCAAATATTTCGGCGATGGTTTTGCCAGAGGCAGCCTCGACGCGCCGGTCCGAGTCGAAAAACCTCATTTGCATTTTTTCCGCTACCATCCGTCCGACGGTTGTCTTTCCACTTCCGCGATAGCCAATCAGAAAAACGATCTCAGGTTCTTCGTTATCGGAGGCCTTTGGTTTTTTGCTGCCCGCATAAGAATCGTACTTCGCCGCACTTGTGGCACGCTTCACCTCGTACCGCAGGACGTCGAAGTCTGGTTCCGTATCGGTGAACAGCTCGAACTGTCGGGCAGCCTGAAGAACAAACATGTCGATCCCAGTAACCGTTTCGCAACCGGCCTCTCGCGCCAGTTTGATAAACAACGTTTGTTCCGGGTTGTAGACTGTATCAAAAACAACCATCCGTTTGTCGAACCACTCTCCGTCAAATGGCGTGTCGTTCATGTTAGGGTGCATCCCCACGGGAGTGCAATTCACGATCACATCACATTCATATCTGGCTCGCTCGGGCCAATCGATCGAGTGGCAGTTCATCGCCGTCGCCAAGGCCTCTGATTTTTTGTAGTCCCGAGCGGAGATGGTAACCTTTGCTCCTTTTTCAAGCAGTCCAAATGCGATAGCGCGGGCTACTCCACCGGCCCCCAACAACATAACTTTTTTGTCTTGAAAGACATTCTCACTTTCGGGGTCTTTCTCCTTCAGCCGGTCCTCCAGACTCTTGATCGCCGCGTAGCAATCCGTGTTGTAGCCGTAAACATTGTTTTCTTTAAACACGACAGTGTTGGAGGCTTTGATTCCGGCGACCTGATCGTCCAGGGCATTGATGCACTTAATTACCTTCTCCTTGTGCGGGATCGTCACGCTCAGCCCTTTGACGCCGAGCTCCGGACAGATCGAAACAAACGATTCCAAGTACTCGCGAGGCACTCGAAACGGGAGGTACAACATGTTGAGGCCATTCTTGCGAATCGCCGCATTGTGGATCGTCGGTGAGAGACTGTGGGCGACAGGATCGGCAATCACACCCAACACGGTGGTGTCGGCGTTGATCGCATCGTAATCATAGACCTCTTCCATCTCTTGAAAGCTTAATTGGCCCGGGGCCATCGGACGATCTTCGCTGAAGGTCGCATAAGTGAACGGCGCACCAAATTTGCCGCACAAAATCCTAGAGAACATTCCCATCTCGCCCATGCAAAACGCGACAGTCGGGATTTCAGAATCTCGACACAATCTCAATGCAGTCATGTTGTCGATTGGATTGTTGGCCATGGTGACGATTTTGATCACGTCAGGATCCATTTTTGTAATCTGATGATGAATATCCTCCAGATCACTGGGCGTTTCGTCAAAGTTGTGGTAGCTGACGATACGCTGCGTGTTTCCATAGCGTGGGATTTTACTGGCGATCTCCATCTCGAGATCCACATAATCCACGCCATACGCGATCGCCGAACGCAGCAAAGCAACACGCTCTTCTTCGGTCCGTCGCCACAGCCCACGGTCTTCCGGTCGGCGACACGTCGCCACCACGGGACAGTCCGCTCCACTCATCAAACGTTTTAAATTGACCGGACGACGAATGAAGTCCAGACGCAGCTCAACCAGTTGTGCACCCTGTTCGACGATATGTTTGTGCTCAGCCATCATCATGGCGTGACGACCGCGACCAATACTAACGCAAATCATTGTCTGAATAGACCTTCGAAAAAACAGTTGGAGTGGATTGGGATATTCTGCCTTGGCGCGATGAGATCCCAGATCACAAAAGAACATCAAATGCGTTTGAACTTTTTATCAAGTTCCTCACGCGAAAACGTAAGCGACGTAGGCCGACCGTGAGGACAATGATGGCCGTCCTGGCACAACTCTCGTTGCTCCAGCAAAGCCTCGATTTCCTCGGGAGTCAATTTGTCACCGGCCTTGATCGCCGCCTTGCAAGAAATCATATGCAAAAGTTCATCGACAAGATCTCGCTGGTCAAGGTTTTTGGCCTCCCCCATTAACTTTTCGATGACACCTTTGAGCACCTCTGCAGGATTTTGGTTGGAGAGCATCGCCGGATAGGAGGCCACGAGGACAGTGTCTCCACCAAAGGGCTCAACTTCAATGCCAAGCCCCTTAAGCATTTCCGCTTGCTCCAGCACAGCCGCCGCTTCTGCCGGTCGGAGGGAAACAGGTTCTGGAACCAACATGCGCTGCTTTTCCAGCGTCCCGGCGAGTACCTTTTCGCGAATCTGTTCATAGATGATACGCTCGTGCAACGCATGCTGGTCGGTGATGATCATGCCTTCTTCGGTCTCGTGAACCAAATAGGTATTGTGTACCTGAATGGCAAGTGGAGCCTTGGGGACACCGGCTTGCTGGGTTTCGGAGGCAAATGGATCGTCATGTGTCGGGGTGTTTTCGGTCGTTTCGGCAAACGGGTCAGGCATAGGTTGCGAAAACGGATCGTAGCCCGCCGGCAGCGCTCGAGTTACTTTCGCTGACGCATCAGCATCAGCATTACCCGCCACCGGTGCGGGCGACAGCGGCGGAAACGGACGAAAATCCCCTGACTGGCCGGGCAATACCCCGGGTTGGCGCGGCGTCGATGTCCAATCGCGCGCAACAACGGTTGGCCCAAAAGCGATCCTTTCCTGACTTTCCGACGGTCCCGGTTTGAGTTCAAGACTGTCCTCATCGGATTCGGGAACAGGATTGCGACGGCTCAGCTGTCCTTTGGCTGTCAGATCGGTACTGAGAAACTTACTTCGAAGCGTACCGAGTAACTGCCGGTAAACCGCGCCGCCATTTTGAAATCGCACTTCTAGTTTTGCTGGATGAACATTAACGTCGACTAATTCGAACGGCATATGCATGCGTAAGAAACAAATCGGATACCGTCCTACCATCAGCAACCCACGATAAGCCTCGCTAAGTGCGTGCTGAAGTGATCGGTCGCGGATAAAGCGATCATTCAAAAACAAATACTGCATACGGTTATTCGAGCGATTAACCGAAGGGTTCACCACAAATCCCGAAATCGAAACCTCATCATCCTCATTAGAAACCGGAATTAGATTCTCACCGATCTCGGGGCCAAAAAATTCGGCGATGCGGCTTGCCCAAGAATCGCTGGCGGCCAATTGATGTTGGACTTTACCGTTATTGATCAACGTCATCTGCACCTGCGGGTTAGCCAATGCAACACGCGTGAACGCTTCGGCAATATGACCGCGTTCGGTCTGCGGCGTTTTCATGAACTTCTGCCGGACAGGTGTGTTGTAGAACAACTGTCTAACCTCAATCGTCGTACCCACCGGGCAGCCGCACGGTTGAATCGGTTCGTGATGCCCACCATTGACGACCAGTTCAAATCCACAATCCGAATCCGTTGTGCGTGAACGTATGGTGGTTTGAGAAACTTCGGTGATCGAGGCGAGGGCCTCACCTCGGAAGCCAAAAGTCCCGACGCTGAATAGGTCGTCTGCCGTTTCGATCTTACTGGTGGCATGGCTGGTGACGGCCAACATCAGTTGGTCCTCTGGAATTCCAGACCCATTGTCGGTGATGCGGATCAGCTCAACGCCACCCTGTTCCAACGAAACCTCGATCTGAGTGGCTCCAGCATCGACGCTGTTCTCTAAAAGTTCTTTGACAACACTGGCGGGGCGCTCGATGACTTCCCCAGCAGCGATCTTGTTGATCATGCTGGTGGAAAGTTGTTGGATGGGGCGGCGCGTCGAAGTGTTCATTTCAGTTCAATCCGTTTGTATATTTCAACTTCGAGATTATTTTAGCGCCTCTTCTAAGTGCCGGACAACGCTGAATTTAGGTTGGCCAGACGAAGCCTAATTCGACAATAGAGTACCGGTGCATTCTTTATTGTCAAAATTTATGGGGTTTCCGCTACCCATAAACGACGCCGCCGCCAAGGATATCTCGTGAAGATCTTTGAGCGATACCGGATTGAAGAAGAACCTAAGTGCATCTAAGGAAGCATTTGTTGATTACCAATAAAGCTAATGAGGATCCACAAGCGACTTCCTCGTAAGTACTTTACTATCGTTGGTAACGGCGTAGATTTCGTAATGCTCTTTAATTAAGAAGATCAACATTTTTCGGTAGCGATTGGCCGTCCAAACATTAATTTCTCTATACTCTTGCTCTCTGCCCCATCGCTCTTGGTAATGAAGCAGCCTAGTAGCCCAGCCTTTGCGTCGGTGCTGAGGAATGACGCCACCGATCCAACTGTGGAACCGCCCGTCGGTCTCACCATAGCCGACTTTATATGCGACGTTTTCTCCCTCGCTATTGCCCACAAAAGCCAGGAGTTTCCGATTCTCTAAACGCTTTTGTATTTTCTGCGCGGTGTAGGCATCTTCGAATTCGGGAATTCGAGATTCTAGGTCTGCAATCACCGAGAGATCACTGATTTCCTCAACCATAAGTTTCACTAGAAAGTATTAGTCTTCATTAGCGCTACAACTATTGCCTAGGCCTAACGCAACTCGTACTCGCGTAATTTTCGATATAGGTTACGCTCACTGATGCCAAGGATGCGCGCTGTTTCCTCCCGGTTGTGATTACCGAGTGTTAGCGTGTGTTCGATCGCCCATTTCTCGATCTCTTTCAGAGACTTCCCGATCAGAGTCGACGACATCGGATCCGCTGATCCCGATTGCAGCGGATCGCTACCGCTCATTCCACCTGAACCGCCAGAGGAGTTTTCATCGGATGCAGTAGAGCTTGCAACCGGGCCTTGGTAAAGATCTGGAGACAGATCGTCCAGATCAAGCACTTCATCGATATCCATCACAACGAGACTTTCGATGACGTTCTTCAGTTGCCTGACGTTACCTTTCCATTCAAAGTCCAACATCCAACGTCGCAGTTCGGTCGAGAACCCTTTGATGGAGCGGTTGTTTTTCTTATTTGCCTGTTTGCGAAAGAAATCAGCCAACGGCAGAATGTCGTCACGGCGATTGGAAAGGGGATCAAGATGCACCGTGACGATCTTCAATCGAAAATAGAGGTCGCTGCGGAAACGTCCCGCTTCGATTTCCGCCTCAAGATCTTTGTTCGTCGCTGCCAGCACGCGCACATTGACGGGAATCGATTTATTGTCGCCGACGCGCGTGATCTCACGTTCCTCCAAGACACGCAGCAATTTGATTTGCGTCGGCATCGGCATGTCACCGACCTCGTCCAGAAACAGCGTGCCGCCATCGGCATACTCGAACTTGCCTTGCCGATCACTGATCGCATCGGTGAAGGCACCTTTGACGTGCCCAAACAATTCACTTTCCACTAAGTGCTCTGCCACGGCGGCAGTGTTAATAGCAACAAATGGCTTTTTCTTCCGCGGACTATTCTGATGGATAGCCTGAGCAACGACGTCTTTGCCCGATCCTGTTTCACCAGTAATTAACACACCGGCATCAGTGGGAGCAATTCGCTTGAGACGCTCCACGACAGATTTCATACTATCACTGGCGTAGATCAGATTCTCGAAACCAAATCGTTCGTCTAAGCGACTTTGTAATTGAGCATTTTGCTTTCGTAACCGGACGGCTTCACAGGCCTTTGAAACAACCGCCTGCAGCCGCTTGGGCGTGATTGGTTTTTCCAGAAAATTGATCGCCCCCTCCCGCATGGCCTCAACGGCGCGCGGAACAGTCGCATGACCGGTGACCAAAATCACCTCGCAATGCGGTTGAGTATCCTTGGTGTGTTTGAGGATCCCCATACCGTCGACGTCGTTCATCATCAGGTCGGTCACGACAATGTCGTAGGTGTCCTTGCTGAGCATCTGGACGCCTTCGGGCCCCGAGGTAGCGAAACTACATTCCAAACCAATGCGTTCGAGACTTTCAGTCATCGCGCTTGCGTGGTCTTTCTCGTTGTCCACCAACAACACCCGAATGGGGATTGGCGACGCTTTCTCTTTGTCTTTGCTCATCCCAGTATGATACCCATTGAAGCGCTCGCGCAAAACCGGCAAAACCAAGGTCCTAACGATAAGCGGGCTGTTTGCGATTTTGCTTTGCGGCGTGGAACTAGGTTGGTAGACTGGCCCTCGGCAGGTACAACGCGACAGGTCAATCAGCCAGAGAAGAATTTCGAAGTTGGTTCTACAATGCATGAGCAAAAACCCAAAGCGTTTTCTAGATGGTTTCCGCTAGTAGCCCTGTACGTCGCCCAATTCGCTTTGGGCTCAATGAGTTGCTTCACACTCAACGGTGGAGTTTACTGGATATGCTCGCTGATGATGGCTTCCATGGCCGCGATGTGGGTTGTATACGACGCTCAGCATCGTGGAAAACCACTACTGAGCATCGTCCAGTTGATCGTTATGGGCCTTTGGCCGATCGCCGTACCAATTTATTTGATCACCACACGTGGCATGAGCGGACTTGTTTGGGCGATTGTGAATCTCGTCGGCCTGATGGTTGCGGCATTTGCCGGATACCATCTCACAGTGCTCGCCTTTTGGGGCCCGGATGCAATCTGGTCTTCGGGATAGAAGAATTGACGGTTCGGTTATCTTTAGATATTTGCAGCGGTCAGCCCGTTTTACCGCGTTCTCAAGAGAAACAAAACAATGAGTAAACATTACGTCATTATTGGTGGCAGCCGCGGGATCGGCCGGGGAATCGTTCAACAGCTGGCCGCCGCCAATCACACCGTCTCAGTCTACAGCCGCACTGCCGGCGAGTTAGAATCGATTGCTGGCGTAAGCCACAACGTATTGGATGTACTCAGCGATGACATCTCTAGCGATATCTTTCCCGAGGTAATAGACGGATTCGCCTACTGCCCCGGTTCCTTTAACGCGAAATCCATTCGCGGCTTAAGCGTGGAACAGCTACGCGCAGATTTTGAGGTCAACGTCGTCGGTGCGGTAAACACGATCAAGGCGTG
>CAYTPS010000078.1:0-14649 GCA_964439245.1 uncultured Pirellulaceae bacterium
CGCAATCGCGAGTTTTGAAGAGTTTTGTATTTTGGTCTAAGTGGAAACCAATTCCTGCCAAGCCAGTCTATGGTGCCGTTCGATGGTCTTCAAGACAATTTGAGCTGGCCGCGTTGAAATTGCCTATTGGGCGATAGCCTCTGAATCTAAGAGTTGCTTTTACTTGGGCTAGGCCCTATTCGAAAAGCATAGCTTCCGCGGCTCCCATACGACAAATGGAACTCGCCCGCTATAATTCTCCTCAGGCACCCCAGAACAATTGAAACAAACGGCCGGCCGACATGTTCGAGGTCCGGCATACGGAATCATCGATTATGGCACGTAACGAACAACTCATTCGCCAACATAAAATCCTTCAGATCCTTGAACGCGTACGCTATGGAAAGACGCTTAAGGAGCTCTCTGATAATCTGGTAGATGAACTAGGGCTGGCCTCCATTCACCAACGCACCGTCCGCCGTGATTTAGAAGCTTTACAGGCCGCAGGAATCGACGTGGGCAATCATGACGAGCAACGCGGCAAAGTCTGGAAGCTTGGCCCGCGCGCAAAAACAACCACTCAGATCAGCTGCTCAGCCACAGAGCTAATTGCGTTGTCGCTGGGTCGGCAGCTGATGCACCCACTTGTCGGAACGCCATTCTGGATGGGGATCGAAACGTTTTGGAAAAAGATCCAAGAAGACATTCCAGATGGTGTCTTGTCGCACTATGAGAAGTATCGCAAGATCCTGCGCGTTCAAGGTTTAAGCCCCAAGTCGTACGAAGAGAAACTTGGCATAATCAAGACAATCAATCGAGGTATTCTCGAACATCGAATTCTCGAAATTGTCTACCAGAGCATGGGGAAAACCGCCAAGACGCGGATGATTGAGCCTTATGAAATGTGCCTCCACAAGTCCAGCCTTTACGTGATCGGCGCAGCCAACGAGGTCGAAGATCCCGACGCGCGCGTGCGAGTCTGGAAGCTAGACAGGTTCGAGAAAGCAAAACTGCTGGACAGTAGATTCAAGCCTCCAGAGGATCTGGACTTGGACAATTTCTTCGGCAACACGCTTAGCATTTTTCGCAGCAATGAAGACCCACGCGATTTTGTGATTCGAATCGATGCAGTGCACGCCTCCTCAATCTCAGAGGATCCTTGGCATCCCGAACAAGAGATCAAAAAACTGGACAACGGCGATGTACAATTAACGATTCCCGATGTGACTCATGAACTCGAGATCATGCCACGTCTTCTAGCGCTTGGGCACGAAGCTGAACTACTTAAGCCAGAAGAGATTCGGGATTCGATGGCAGAAGTCGCTAAAAACATGCTTTCGATGTACCAAAGATAGCACACTACCGAATCACAACTTCAATGACTCAACCCTATTTCGGAAACGAATCCATGTACGCACCAAGGCTTTTGAAGACGGTTGGCTGTTTGAGAATTGTCTTGGCCTTGTTGATTGCTCTCGCGTCGAACCACTCGGCCGTTTTCTCTCAGACGTCACTTGCGAATCAAGCAACACTGTCAGTCAACCTAAAGTGGCGTACGCCACCTCTGGATAATCCTCTGCGCGGACTGGTGCCCTACGCATCTCAAATGCCGTGGGCTCCTGAAGAAAATGATGACGCGGCCACTCAAAGAGAGTTTGCCAGTTCAATGGCGAAGGTTTTTCCACACTCGGTAGAGTTCGCTTATGTCCCGCTGGCAAAATTGGTTAAAGGCGATGACGACTTCGACTGGACGCCGCTGGAGAATGTTTTGACTCAAACATCACGGAGAGGTTGTCAGTGTACCTTTCGAGTCTACATGGAATACCCCGGAGAGCCGGCCGCTATTCCCAAATACCTGATCAAACAGGGTTTAAAAGTAACGCAATGGAAATCCGACGACGGTAAGGTTCTAACACCTGACTACGAAGATCCAAGCCTGCGAAAAATGATGCGACAATTTATTGCCGCCCTAGGGAAAAGGTACGATGGCGACCCACGTGTCGCATGGTTGACCGTGGGGATGCTTGGGTTGTGGGGAGAATGGCATGACTATCCAAAATCTGAACTGTTTGCTTCCAAAACGGTTCAAGACGAGGTCATGGACGCTTACGAGGCAGCTTTTACAAAGACCAAAATCCATCTTCGATATCCCGCGGGCGATGCCGATTACCAATACGCTCCTAACGCACAGAGAAATTTTGGCTACCACGATGACTCCTTCGCTTGGGCAACGATCCCAACCGGAAAACCAGAGGACGAGTGGTTCTTCGGCAGTCTCCTAGAGTCAGCTGGCCCTGCGGCGATTGAGAAGTGGAAAACCAACCCGATTGGCGGCGAAATTCGCCCCGAAACATGGTGCTGCGTTTTCGAAGATCCCGGTTGTGCCCCGAAGGGCCAGGAATTCGACAAATGCGTACAGCACACACATGTCAGCTGGCTGATGGACAGTGGAATGTTTCTCAAACCGCCCTCAGAAAAACTTGTCGCGATGGCCAAAGAGAAAACGGCGCCGATGGGATATCGGCTGACTGTTGAATCGGCAAGTTTGACATCGGCAGCAAGTAAACGCACGGTCACAGTTACCGTTAGCAATCGAGGCGTCGCTCCATTTTACTATCCATGGAGGATAGAAACAGCTTTGCTCAGCCACGACAATCGACCGCTCGCTGAGATTCCCAATAACTGGAAGCTGACCGATTTAATGCCAAGAACTAGTTCGTCATGGAGTCTAGCGTTACCCGACAATGCCCCAGCCGTTCCGCGAATTGGCATTCGAGTTCCCAACCCTATGCCGGGTGGATTTCCACTACGGTTCGGCAATGAAGAACAGATGCTCGACGGGGCACACTGGCTGGTACTCGATTTTTCAAATGGCACCAAGTGAAATGAATCTCAGCAGCCCAAAAGATCAATCTCCACGTTTGTAGTAGCGTTCGTAAAGTTCATCGGCATCTACGCCGCTTCGCCATGCGCTAGCGATTCTCCAATTGCTGATCGTCGTGCGGACAACTCCATCACGTTCCCACCGCCGAACATCAACGTGAATAGGCCCATCGAGCAAAAGCGGTGCAGAATCTTGGAAGCAGCGCTGCGAGAACTCGTAATCTTCCATCAAAGGGATCTCAGCGAATCCGCCCAGCTGCTCGAAGATGCTGCGGCGTACAAACATTCCTTGATCCCCATACACCAACCGTTGACAGCGTGCTCGGTAAGCGTTGCCAAACTCGATCAACCGATAAATCCATCGGTCGCTCAGAAGTCTCTGACGGAAACCACCACCATGAGCGTCGCTTTGAGACATTGCGACGTTGATTTGCTGAAGCGCGTCGCTTGGAAGCCAATTATCGGCGTGCTGAAAAAGAAGAATCTCGCCACGTGCGTCCGCAGCCCCCAAGTTCATCTGTTGACCGCGCCCGGAAGCACACGTTAGCAAACGAGCGTTACAGTGGCGGGCGATTTCCACAGTGTTATCATCGCTCCCACCGTCGACGACGATGACTTCAAAAGCACCTGCAGCCCACGCCCCAGAGATAGCCTTTTTAATGACGTTCGACTCGTTGAGTACGGGTATGACTACCGACGTCCTCATGCGGCGCGACAATTCTGTCACCTGACTACTTGTCGATTATCGTATCTGAGAAATGCGCGTCAGCCGTTCGAAAAATTGATGCCTGAGCGACGAATGCCTCGACAGTTTCGACAGTCTGTATTCCGCGCAGATAGCGTCGAATCCACTTGCCGTTCTCCTGTTCAAACATGATCAGTTGCGGCAGGCCTCGCGAGCCGATCAACTGCCGCCCCAGTTCCTTTTCTTCGTCAAGGTCGACGGTTGCGTAGTGAAAGTCCTTAAAGGACTCTTTCCGCATCAACTCAGGGATCGTCGTTTGCTTCATTATCTGACACGGAGGGCACCAAGTTGCAGTCACTAAAACCAACAACGGTTTATCGCCAGCTTGTGCGTCTTGGTAGGCCTCTCGATATGACTTGGCCGCCTTGGGTTGTTGGACGACAGCGTCGTTTGTGTAGTAATTTTGGTCCGAAAAGCTGTAGCCGTATTCCTGCCCAATCACTTGGTTGGAACCCCAACTGAGTGTCGCCAACATAACCAGTGCAATAGTCAATCTCATGTTCTTTTTTTCTTCCGTGACACAGTCTTCCAAGGCATGTAATGCCAAGCCTGATTGACCGCTTTTTCCTGATGTATCCCTACTGCCGGAGAGGCCGGCATTAACTCTGGTCCAAGAGTTGTGTGGCGACTTGAAGAGAAAGATCTTGAACCGACTTATGTATCGTCCCAAGTGCAAGCAGAAGTTTGCACAATCACTCATCCTGTGAGCCAAATTACGCTCGCTCCAGCCTATCGCGTTAAAGAGTGTTGGATGTACGGGAAACACGAACGCGCGGAGGAAACGGTTTTGCGGAGGATGATATAAGGGGGAGTTAAGTTGCGGAGCCGCACAAAACTCATGGTTCCCATTGGCTCTCAACAACAGCCCCCAATGTGAAGGCCTGCGGCTTAATTTCGATCTGAGGGTCGTCTGCGTTGTCGGGACCGCGGGCGTTTGCTGGGCGAAAGGCCCTTGAGCCGCCCACATTCGCACCCATCCCCGAAATTCGGGTGCTATAATTCGGTTGTGCAGCCTTCCGTCTCCTTGTCCAGCCTTTTCACATCATGAATAAACTTCAAGTTGGAGTCATTGGATTGGGAGACCAGTGGAACGTGCGCCACGCCCCGGCTTTACGCGCTTTATCAGACCGATTCGAAG
Source organism: uncultured Pirellulaceae bacterium (assembly GCA_964439245.1). Classification (GTDB taxonomy): domain Bacteria; phylum Planctomycetota; class Planctomycetia; order Pirellulales; family Pirellulaceae; genus Mariniblastus. The sequence continues at coordinate 4,746 of CAYTPS010000078.1, forward strand.
TCACCGCTATCTGTTGCGAGGTCGCGGAGAAATCTCGCTTGGTGGCCAATGAATTCGACGCGGTAGCCACCGATGGCTTTCGCGCCCTGATCGACAGGGATGATGTGCATGCCGTGCTTGCCTTGTCACCGCAATGGTACGGTCCGCTGCCGATTGAAGTGGCCTGCCAAAGTGGAAAAGCAGTTTATAGCTCCGCTGCACTGGACGTGACGCCCGAACAAGCTGATTCGATTCAACAGCAGATTCGCGATTCGGGCATTCCGTTCATGGCCGAATTACCTCGCCGATATGCTCCGGCGACTATTCGACTGAAAGAGCTTATCGCCACCCGTTTGGGTAAGCCACGACTCATGTTCTGCCATCAACGTCTGCCGGTTGAGGACCAAAACGATCGCTTACGACGGGGCCAGCATTGTCCGGTAGTCTGGCGCAACATGATGGAACTTGTCGATTGGTGTAGATATCTTGTCGGCGCAGACCCTTCATCAATTGTTAGCGCCGCACACGGAGATCCCTCGGGTGGAATTGCCACGTTTTATCAAATGGCCAGTCTCGAATTCCCCGCCTATTCCGGAGACTCCGAAGAAACCTGTAACTCTCAAACAGCCAAAAACCCAATGGTTCAGTTGAGTGTTGGACACTACATTCCCAAACGGTGGCAGGATGCACTATCCTTCCGTCGGCCGGCGTCATTACAAGTGTGCTGCGAAAATGGAATGGCCTTTATCGATTTGCCATCGAGCCTGATATGGTTCGATGATGCGGGGCAACATACTGAATCCCTCGATACCGAACGCGCTGTCGGTGAGATGATGTTGGACCGGTTCCAACGACTGGTAACGAGAGGAATACCCAATGGAACCGACGCCACGGATGCATACCGAGCAATGAAGATCGTAGTCGGGGCTCATGAGAGTGTGAGATCCGGCAACCGGTACATGCTAGATTTTGATGACTGAACGATCGCGCCCCTTGAGCCCGAAGTCGCCGGGCGCCGCAATGACATCCAGAAACCGTCTAAAGGGGTTATCCGTAGAGAATTTCTTTTTCTGGAATCACAGTGGCGTCGGGATCAAACTTCTTCAAACGCAGAAACTGCAAACCCACTAGCGAAACGTAATAAGGATTTAGAATTACGTATCGCCGCCACAACCGCTTGGGTTCGCGCGTCAATCGATAAAACCACTCGAGGCCCCATCGTTGCAGAAATGGAGGTGCTTGAGCCAGTTCACCGGCATGGAAATTGAATGCGGCGCCGACGGCCAGAACCGGCATGTTGACATGGTCCTTAAATTCATACGCCCATACTTCCTGACGCGGGCAGCCCAAACCGACCATCGTGATGCCGGCCCCGCTGGCATTGATCGTGTCAATAATCTCCTGCTTCTCTTCTGTAGACACCGTGCGAAACTTACTGGCCAACTTTCCTGAAATCTTCAAATCAGGAAATTTCTTAATCAGTTGAGCTTCGAGCGTGTCGAGCAACTCTTGCTTACCACCAAACAGAAAGATCGAGACACCTTCTTCGGCTGCCTTCTTGCAGGTTTCCAGCATCAGGTTCGGGCCGTAGACGCGGTCCTTAAGTTTACAACCGTGCAGTAGATTTAGTGCCCAACGCACCGGCTGGCCATCTGGCACAATCAGCTCCAATTGGTTCAAGCGATGCCGATGAGCGCTGTCCATCACACCGGTCATCACGCCATGAACTGCTAAAGCAGAGACCCCCAGCGGACGCCGAGCTTTGGCTGCATCAATGATTTTCTCAACGGCACACTCGTAGTCTACCGCGCACACATTGACACCGATGATGTTGTGTTTGCCTTTATCAATCATTAATTTGAATCCAGAACAGGTTGTCTACAGGAAGAAACCACTTGAATCAGGCGACCGTTTCTTCCCAGCGAGAAGTATTGTGCTCGTAGATTTCGGTAAGGATCGTTTTGACGTTCTTGGTCAACTTCCAGTTCGGATAATGTGACTGGAATTTACTGACGTCACTTACATACCAAATGTGATCGCCCATTCGGTTATCTTCTTTGTATGAATGCTCTAGCTTGCGACCGGTAATCTCCTCGCACATTTGAATGGCTTCAAGCATGGAACAGTTACTAAAACGGCTACCGCCGATATTGTAGACCTCGCCTGATCGCGGGGCTCGGTAAAAATGATCGAACGCCTGAATCAGATCGTAGCTGTGGATATTGTCGCGTACTTGCTTGCCCTTGTACCCGAAGACCGTGTAGGGAGTACCTGACATTGTGCATTTCATTAGGTAGGCAAGAAAACCATGCAACTGAGTTCCGCTATGATTCGGCCCAGTCAAACATCCACCACGAAAGGCAGCAGTATTCATGTCAAAGTACTTGCCGTATTCTTGAACCAGCACGTCCGCGGCAACTTTCGAAGCACCAAACAGGCTGTGCATGCAACTATCGATTGACATGCTTTCTGGAATGCCATCGTTGAATTCGTGAGCTGGATCGATCTCCCATCGCAACTCCTGCTCGATCAATGGTAGACGGTTTGGCGTATCCCCATAAACCTTGTTGGTCGATGTGAAGATGAATACCGCTTTGGGTGCATGCTGACGCGTGTTTTCCAGCAAATTCAACGTACCATTGGCATTAACAGTAAAGTCTTTCTTGGGATCGCGTGCAGCCCAATCGTGAGACGGCTGTGCGGCAGTGTGCACAATCAGCTTGATGTCTGTGTTGTATTTCTTAAACAACTCTTCCATCATGTCGTCATCGCGAATATCGCCATTGACGTGGACGTAAGAATCACCCAACTCCTCCTTCAGTTGACTCTGTTGCCAGTGCGTTGAAGCTTCTGCTCCAAAGAACTCGGCACGCATGTCGTTATCTATACCGACTACGGTCAAACCTTGTTTGGCAAAATGACGGGACGCTTCAGAACCAATTAGGCCAGCTGAACCAGTAACAATCGCGATGCTCATAGTGATACTTAAAATTAAATGGGCGGGTAAGGAGGTCTATCGCGTTGCGATAAGAACCGCAGTGCAAGAAGGTGAATAAGGTTACGAATTCAAGAAACAGCTTTCGGCGACTGCGCGAAATAGATGTCAGGAGCGTGGTTGAATATCTGCAGTCAGTTTAGTTGGACGAAAACGTCCGTCAATCAACTTCGGTCGCAGAAAGGTCTCTAGACGCCGTTTGGCGTTAGACCGCCGCCCCCTACAGAGCAAGGCACACCCCCGCCACAACTACAATGCACTAGCTGAATGTCTGCGGGGCCAAACCACCTTAGAGGGCATTGATAGCAGACTGTCTTCCGTAAGAGCTCTCAATAACAATACGAAAGCGGCAAAGCGAACTTCGCAGTCGGCAACAACCGGCACAACCGTTACAGATTGAAACAGCTGTAACGCTCATACTGTTTCTCGGGGCAGTTACGATAAAACTGCCTGTTCTCAATATGATTCAGGGAACGCTCATCTGGGTCGATACGAATACACCAGATGAGACGTATATCCGAAGTAGACATTTTGCCAGCACAGGGCTGTCACACAATGTTGAAGACTTACTGAGACGATTTACCTAGCCACCGGAAAGATCCATGAAGCGCCTACGAACCACCGCACTGGTGGTATTGATCTTGGCAGCCCATTCCGTTCAAGCTCAAACAAAATCAAGGCCTTACCTTCCTGCGAGTGGGTCGGTGTACACGGATATCGTGGGCGAGTTTGAACCTAGCGATGACTGGATCGTTCAGCCGGATGAGAAACCAGCAAACTTTTCCAACGCTTCAAGTGCCAAACAAATCTCCAGTGGCGCGACAAGCCTCGAGAACGTCGAGATCTTTGGAAAGACTCCTCCGCGGCAGCAGCAGTTGCCGGCCCCACAGCAATTTCAACCTTCACAACAGTTAACCGCGCCACAGCAGACATCAGGTTGGCAACAGACAGATTCTGGCCAACTGTGGGCTAACCCTTCGGCAGGCAATGATCGCTGGTACGACGGGCCGCTTCACCTGCAGTTTGGGCTAGATTATCTATATTTCAATCGAGGCGCTGCGGCTGACAATTTTTTTGCCATCGACGATTTGGGAAATGAATACAGCTTGGGCGACATCGAACCCGGAAATGAGACAACCGTACGAACCCGAATTTTGATTGCCGACGACGGAGGCACAGGCATTGAGGTGTTGGGTTACGAGTTCGAACAATTTAAGGGTTCAATATCGCTTGAAGGTCCCGGAATTACTCCGGGGTTCTTCGGTGGGATTCCCGTTGAGCCAGCTGAAGCTTACGTAGCCAACTACGAATCTCAATTGAAAAACTACGAAATCAATGGATGGCGTAGACAGGGCGAACGCTTGAAGTTTGGAGTTGGATTGCGATACCTCGAGCTTGAGGAGCAATTCGACATCCTGTCCGCCGAAACTTCAAGCACCACAACAGCCGGAACTACCGCATCGACAGATGGTTTCTATTCCGACACAACGAACAGAGTACTGGGAGCACAGTTGATGGCACGCGTATACCGGCCAGTCATCCAACAACTGTACCTTGAAGGGGGCGTCAATGGCGGATACGGGTTCAATCGAATCTCAACGAATTCCGACACGGCCAACATCGATAGCCGCACCGAAAAAGATACCAGTACTGGATTTATCGGCTTCAATGGAGGCGTAATCTACCGGGCGATGGAAGGACTCACCTTACGTGCAGGATACGAGGGGCTGCTGTTTACATCGATCGCCCTCGCTCCCGATCAAAGCGCTGCAATCAGTGCCTTCGAAGACGTCCGAGAAATTCAAACTGGCGAACTTTATTTTGGCGGAGCCTACGTTGGGGGCACGTTCAGGTTCTAGTCACTCGGAAGTTCGACACTGGGCTTCCAATAACACCCAATGAGCGCGGCAACTAGCACACCGATCAAAGCTCCAGCAAGTGTATCGGACAGATAGTGAGCCTGAGCAAACAAACGCTGGCACGCCACCATTGTTGCGAAACTCCAGAATACAAATCGCCCATTGGGATACATCCGACTCAAACACCATGCCAACGCACATGCAGTTGCAGTGTGGCCGGAGGGAAACGAGTGGAGCGCATCGTGGAAGAAACCGTGCGAGGCATCGATTGTTAGGGCTGAGACATCGCCCGACCAATGAAACCCAATCATGCTCTCACTTACCTCAGAATCGGCAAGCAAGACTTCTAGTTTCGACGGACGAACACGAATCAAAAACGGCTTAACACAGATCACCAACAACCCTGCAAGAAAGCCACTGGCCAAGACGTTAATCGATCTCTGGACACCATCTGGATCTAAAACGCGTACCAATAAGGCAACGACCAAAACTCCCGTTCCGTGTCCAAAGACCTCAAACATTGCAATCAGCTTCTTCGCATCGCCGGGGAGCCCCTCATGACAAAACAAATTGACTGCGAGCGCATCGATCCTCGACAACGCGCAGACGACAGTAAATACCGCGAGCAGCCCGACAATAGCAGTTATTGAGAAACGTTTTTTTGATGGCGAACCGCACATTTTTCAAACGATATCAACCCACATCGCGTCCTGCCACGCCAGATTGGAATTGACCGGTTTGCTGGCAATCTTTATCGTCCGGCCGATCACAAGAAGTACTTTTTTTCAGTAGAGACCTGCGCTCGTTCCTGACGCCTATTCCCTGCCACCCTAGCCGCCCCCCAATGAATCAGCGTTTTAAAGAAGTATCAATCATCTTAACAGCCGGCCAGGACTCTGTCGCTCAAATCAGGGATTTGGCGGACAAGGCAGCAACAGAAAACCAATGGCGTGCAGATTTTCTGTGCGTCGACCCTACTCTAACTGGTACAGCAACCAATACATCGAAAACTCAAACGTGCACTACCTTAAGAGAAGCACTTCGGAATTCGAAGCATGACACGGTCATCGTCCTTGACGAAAATGCGTTGATCGATGCAGACCAATGGCGGTGGGCAGAAAAACAACTGGACCACAACCCTGTCCAGTGTATTTACTGGCCTGGCGACGCGCCGGCCCGTCGATTGACAAAGTTGCTGATCTGGTTCTTCAGCCTACTGTCACGATTTTTATTCAAGCATCCCGTTTCCGCGTTGATGCCAACGGCACTCTTTATTGACAACCAGCCTCACACAATCAAGACCATTGTTAACTCAACAATGCGTCTTACTCACACCAACAATTCAACGTGGAAGATTGCCTCCGCGATTCGACTGGACGCTTGCATTCGAACACAGTTTCATCCCGCGTCGCCAGCGGTTCCGCTGAAACGTCAGCTTACCGCAGATCCGAATCGTCCTATCAAGGTCAATTCAAGCACAGTCACTGCTGCGTTCACCAACGTTGTTCGATTTTGGTTTGGCGACACAATGTTTCCAAAATTAAGCGGCAACTATCAGAGCAGTCGTTCGATGGGAATGACAGTAAAGCTGAAACGAGTGGTTGCTTGGAGCATACTTTTAATTACCAGTGCAGCGGTGTTAGGCTACCAGCTGAACTATCCACTGTTCGAACCAGACGAAACACGCAATGCCCAGATCGCGTTAAACATCGTCGAAAATGACCAATGGATGGCGTTGGAGCTGAATCAGTCTCACTACTGGGACAAACCGCCGTTAATGGCGTGGGCAACTGCCATCGGCTACCGACTGCTTGGCACCAACGAAACGACATCTCGCATGCCGGGCGTCGTGATGATGATGACCTGCATCGTCGTCGTTCTTTTCGCTGGCAAGCGAATTGTTGGGTTTCGAGCCGCTTGGATTGGAGCGATGCTGACATTACTAAGCTGCGGCATCCCTTTTACCGCACGCTTTCTGACGATGGATAGCGCGCTGACTTTGTTTACTACCGCGACGCTGCTGAGCGTTTATACAGGAAGTTTTGACGGACGTTTTCGCAAGGCTTGGTGGATCGCCGCAGGCATATGCTCTGGCTTGGGGCTACTTTCGAAAGGGCCGGTGATGCTGGCGATTTGTATTCCGCCAGTCATCATGTTCTCATGGGTTACCGGAACTCCAATTTTCAATAAGACTCGTCGAATCGCTTACTGGGCAATTCCTAGCTTGCTGATCGCAGGTCCTTGGTATATCGGTACCGCGATCGGCACCCCTGATTTCGTGACGCACTTTTTTTGGAGGCACAACGTCATGAGATTCACAACGGCCTTCAATCACCAACAACCTTTTTGGTTTTACGTGCCAGTGATCTTGGTCGTGATGTTTCCCGCATCGCAGCTTCTTTTGACCGCGATAAAATTTCTCGCAACACGCAAACCAGAAGTGCGCTCTCTGCGGACTCAGGCACATGGCTATCTGCTAATTGTACCACTTTGGATGTTCACTTTTTTCTCACTTTCCCAAGCTAAATTGCCAACCTACATCTTTCCTGCGATCCCCACTTTATGCTTGCTGCTGGGCGCGATCTTGGACGTCAACATCTTCGAGCGTCTGAAATCCGAAGACGCCTCGGTAACCCTTAGACCGCGGAATTGGTTCAATTTCAAGAACAACCCACTTCCAACATTTTATCGTCGGCTGCCAGTTAGGCTTGGGCTGAACATGGCGTTTTGGATTGCAGTCATCAGCGCGGTCATTCTGTACACGCTCCCCACTGCGGTCGCCTCGCAAACGTACATGGGTTGGTCAGCCGCACTGACGGTGCTGGTAACGGCCATCGCCTGCCATCGACGTACCCATCCGGCAATATCCTGGTCGGCGAACTGCTTGCTGGCTTTGTTCCTTTCATCATTGATCTCACACCGTATCATTCCTGCGGTCTCGCAATCGCGTTCCATACAGAACAGTGTTGCAGAAATGAAGCAGCAGACCGAATTCTCAGATAAACAAGTTGTTTATTTCGCCCGAGACAATTTCGCCCCGAAGTTTTTGTTGGGCGATTTGCCGATCACACATTTTTCTGAAACAGAAACCTTCAAGGCGGCTGAATATCTCGAAGCGCATCCCAATACGATTTTGGTTTCAACACCAGACCACATTGAAGAGCTTCGCAAAGCACTCAACTGGAACATACGTATTTCCAAACACGAAGCGGCACGACATGTCTATTTGACGTCACCGAGCGCACAATCTGCCGCGCGTATCGCTGAAGGTACGGAGCGCGAGACTTCCAAAACGCGTTAGGCCAATCGGCCTAGTCAGCAATTTCGACCAGAAACGTCATCATCTGTTGTCCGGCTAAACTTACTGAGAACTGTTTGCCTGGCACGATTTCAACTTCCCCTCGGGACGCCACTCGGGCTGGATCAAGCGGCGTCTCAATATGGCTAACACGCTGAACGCTTGACAATCCACCAACTTTAACCTCGGCAACACGCGGCTCGTTTGCCACGTTCCACAAACGCAGCACGATCCTTCTAGTCTCGCTGACGCTCGAATCCTCCGCCGGCTTCAACGTCCACAGCATCAACGAGTTAGCCAATTCCTTTTCGCGCTGCCCCACCTCCACTAGAGGTCGCAAAAACTTAGTCGATTGCCCGGCATCCGAATCTGGCGTTCCGTCCAACGGTATTGCCAATAGTGGATTGGTCCTTTCCAACGCCCACCCCATGGGTTCAGGGGCATTTCTCTCTGCAGGTTTTACCCCAACAGAAAAACGCTGCACGAAACTTGTGTCCCCGTGCTGGTTGGGAATGCCCAGTTTCGGTCCATCAACCTGTCCCCCAATAAGAAAACGCACACGCGACTTTTTTGTATCGAGACTGCCGGCCGTACTATCTCCAAACTTAAAGAAGCAACAATCGATATTGCTTACCGATACTTCCGCCATCTGGTCCTCAAAGTTTACATAGTGGCCCGCCGTAAGCCAGTCGTACCTTGCGTTACGAACCGCGTAGTGACCACCACGAGGCTTGGTCTCCGCTCGAAGGATCGCGCCTACTTCCTCGTGATTCAATTGAAAGTCATTCGAAGGTGCAAAATCGAACTCCCAAGACAACGTCTTTGAAAAATTCTCATTGATTCGGTTTTCAATATCAATCCAGTCGTTCTCTCCGGTCAAAGAGACCGTGACGGAACGAGCGATAGGCGCTTCAAAATCGATCTTCACCGAGCCGTCTTCTGTCTTGCCAACAGAAGTAACCTTCGAGGGAAGTTGAAAAGCACGATCTTCGTCAAACAGCACATTAAGCCCCCTTGCGCCGGCCATTTCACGTCCCAGCACTTTGGAAAACAGCCCTGAAATCTTCCCTTGCGAAATCGTGACGCGCAGCTTCTTGTTCTCTAGGACGACTTCCCTGTCTGTTCCACAGGTCTCCACTGCAACTTTTTTGTTCGCAATGGCGCTTTGTTTAATCACAATCTCGCGAAAAGCCATACCGTCCACTTCCTCAACAGCAACCGCCAACACCCCAGCGTTGCCCGGTTTCCGATACCAGGTCAGTGATTTGCCTGTTTGCTGATCGATCACATCGATGACGTTCTTATCGGAAACTTCAATTTGAACGACGCCCGACCGAGCATGCCCCAGCGCGTTAAAGGTTGCATAAGGGTGGGTCTCTACATTGGAATCGTCACTTGAATCGGTCTCGCTACTCAATCTCGTACTCGAAAGCGACCGACCGATAGCAGCCACAGCATCTGAGTACAGATTGTCAACATACTCCGAGATCTGATCGGCAAGTTTCTCCTGCCATTGAGCACGCTTTTGACGCAACTGCTCTGTGGAATCGGCAGTCCAATCGTGCTCCCAATACAACCCAAGATTCAAATGCGCTTGATCTCGTTGTTGTTTTCGTTGCTTCCAAAAACCCGGGTTCTCTATAGCCACCAACACGCTGATCGCTTCGGCAGCTCTCAATTTTTCAACCGACCGCCGCACGCGCGCGGTCTGCTCAGCCATCGAAGCGCACAACAAGTCCCATTCGTTGCCGTAAGCGCCTGACTCAACAGAGA
>CAYTPS010000078.1:14659-15175 GCA_964439245.1 uncultured Pirellulaceae bacterium
CAACAGAGATTTGCCCGCCATGCTGCCTTTCGAAATCGCGAAAGTAATCTTCCATATTGGAGACAACAACTTTCTGAGCTCCATTAGTCAAACGCCGCGCGTCTTTGGGAAAGCGGTTGGAAAGCGTTTTGAGATCGTCCCATCCATAACCAAACAAACCGAATGTCCGCCAAGGATGCCGCTCTTGAAAGGCTCTGTTTTGATTGATGTACGTTACCGCTTCATTTGGCTTTCGTGCCTCGGCATAGCCGCCCAGCGATTCGTTACTGTCCCCCAGCGAATACCACTTCATCAATATTCGGCTGCCGTCTAAGCCGCGCCACCAATACACTTCGTGGTCGCGTCGTTGGAAATCGGGATAGGGCAACTTTGTTGCACATCCGCATATGCCTTTCCAAGAATACCGCGCTCCAGCGCCTGCCCAGAGAGCGCCAAGCCCTTGGGGCAATGTCTGGTTTTCCATTGAAACGGCCATAGGAAATCGCACGCCAAACCGACGCTCAAGATCTCCCGCAT
>CAYTPS010000079.1:0-15137 GCA_964439245.1 uncultured Pirellulaceae bacterium
TTTGACGCTTGGGACCCTGTCGATGTGCAAGGCCTCGAAGACATACCCGCCTAAAACTGTATGCAGACTATTTCTTTTTACCGCCGATTGACCATACAGCGCCCTCATCGTCATCGTCATCGTCATCATCCTCATCCTCATCCTCGTCTTCGTCTTCGTCTTCGTCTTCGTCTTCGTCTTCGTCTTCGTCTTCGTCTTCTGCGATGACTGTATCCGCTTTCGCAGGCGGATCCTCCGAGGTAGGATCGTCCTGCTGATTGTGATCGTCACTGGTTGACGATCCAGCTGCCTCGCTGTCCTCAGCCGCCTGAGCTGGAGCAACTTCCGAATCCTCTGGTGCCTCCGGATCAACTCCAACAGGCGAATCATTGCTAGCCACGCGCGCGGCCATCGGCGGCTCCGGCAGCGCTACCAAAATCTGGTTGGCCCAAAAGAACGGCGCACCGCCGGTGATAGCCGCAGCATCTTTTTCGACGTCAATCCGGGGCTCGTTAGCGTAATCCACATCCAACTGTTTCACCTCACCGATTGAAGTTTTCAACGCATCGATCAGCGACATGTCGCGGGAATGCTTGGCAAACCTACCAGCTAGTTCGACCTGCATCTGTCCTCCCGAATTCCAACGAGGCACCAATAGCCCGCGGCTTCCTGCCGCCATTAAAGCCGTTGTCGTCAGAAACATGTCACTACCATCGGCTTTGGAGGAACCGCCTCCGATGGAATTCAGCCCCGGTAACACCATCGTGTGCGGCGCCCACTCTGGCAGCAACATCCAGTCAGACAACGTTGTGCCAAAACGAGCCGTATCTACCATGAAAGGCCTAATATCGTAAGGCTTACTGCGCACCTTCTCAGCGGCTAGCGTCACTAACTGATCCAGTTGAAAGGCTGAATGATTTGACGGAAAAATCACTTTCTCAGGCGCGGCAATCGAATTGGGAACATCTTTCACAAATTGTTCCACGAAAGACCTCGTTAGTGCGTTGTCTGTTTTGGCATACATCGATCCCGCAACCAAACCCGTTTTCTCGGATCGGTTAACTGCACGCTCTTTGGCAAACGCCAAAGACAATGTCGGGCAATAGCGGATACTCATCGAATCAGCAAAAGTTGTCTCCTGAGCGTCGAGGTCCATGAAAAACGATTCCCACGGCAAATACCAAAACAATCCGTCGGGTATGACGATCAGCTCTTTGGTTTGGGCCAACTGCTGCGCATCAATGTCCTCCAGCAAGTTGGTTTGAAAATCGGCCACTTTCTCTTTCCACTGGTCAGTCTCCAGCACATCGGTCGAAGCAAAATTTCCAGAGGCACCGATCGATTTCATTATCGTACCCAACCCGCGCTTCACCGCGCTGGCACTAACCAACCCAAAGTAGCGTGTGCGTTGAGAATCAATCATGAAAATGTAGTACCCGTCACCCGTCTGTAGCGTGACCAGCGCAAGCTGCCCCGGCTCCATCGACGCTTCTATACGTTCTGGATTTACACGAGGAGGAAATGCGAGATCCGCTGGCTCGCGCCGAAGCGCAAAACTGGCCAGCATCGATTCTTGAGCGTTGGATATCTTCACTAATTCAGATACCAGTTTTTTTCTCTCGGAAAAATCTGGAGAATCTTTACCGGGAAAGACCTCCAATTTATCTAAGTTCGCCCGGGTAGTCGCCGCATCGTTTAGCAGCTTCCTATAGTCCGAATAGCGAGTGAGAAACTCTTGCCGCTGCTGAAGCGCGTTTTGGCTCAACAATGTCACGTCACCATGCATTACCCAGCGCAGCGACATCAAGCGTCCGCCCATCGGCAATGTCGAATAAAATCGATGGCGTCGGATAGCGTCGGCAATTTCCAAGGCTTGAAAATTGCGTTTCCGATTCACGACCACGGTAAACCAACGCTGCATGGCATCCACGTGCGGCGTCAACAAAAATGCAATCGCCTCCATCGGGTCCAACTTCCATTGAAGGTCCGGGGGATCCTGCAGCGTTTCGGTGTACAGGGCGTCAGCTTGTTTTTCAGTCAAACTGCCTTGGCTGGTGAGCGCGTCGGCAGTCCGCAATCGATACTGCAATTTCGAACGCGTGCCCAAGTGGCTAATGGCGTCCTGCAACTGTTTGAGCCCTTGCTGATTGTTACCTAACAAAAACAAATTGAGCGCGGCCAGGTATTTTGCACGCGAGGCGATTATCGTGTTGCCAAGCGAATTGCGACGGGAAAACATGGGGGTAAGCTCTTTGAGCAAATTTCCCGAAGCAACCGCATCTCCGCTTTCGGAAAAACACTCGGCCATGCGTACCGAAAGCGCAACTTGCATTTTATGTGCGTTCTCACGACGCGCCCAAGTAACGGCGTTAAGCAACGGTGGAAACAGATTGCGCTGCGACAGCAAATGAGCCTGCGTCCCGATCGAAAGCGCTTCCTCAATCCGATCGTACTGGTCAAAATAGGCTGCTGTGAAACTAGCCTCGGTCGCTAGGGTTGCTGCCTTGGTAGAATTTTCCTTCAGCAGCTCGATCTCAGCCAACTCGATCAGTCCCAAAGACGTAAGAGGATGGTCTAGCCCACCGGTCAATTGCAGGGAACGAGTTAGCAGGTCAACGGCTTTGTCTTTTTGGCCAAATGATGAGATTACACAACCATAAACGATGCCGTTAAGTGATCCGAGATAGCTTCCGTTGCCCATTCCAGCGCGTTTTAATTTGGCAGCAATCCGAATCGAAAGCGGATCGAATTTGGCGCTGGGGCCCAAGATCGAACCGCGTCTGCGGATTGTCAGCGCAACGCATCGCATAATTTCGGTAACGTCGACTGAACGAACTTCGGAAGTATCTAGAATCGAATCGCCAATCAATATCCGCGGCGCGTCATTCTGCCCACGCATCACCGAAATGGTATCGGGAATTTTGGCTATTCTTCCCCGTCGTGTCGGAGTTCCCCAAGTGACTCTGGCCTTCTGAACGGCGCTGGTGTCAGGAGGGATTGTCGGTGGTAGTTGAATACCCCGTTGCCACCGTAGATTGGCATATTTCAGATACAGTTCGGCGGACTGATTGTAAAAATCCATCGCCGTCCGATAGTCGCCAACCTGATAGTGACACTCGCCCAGCATTGTCAAAACACACACTGAATCGACGAAGCGATTGTCGCCAACACGGAACGCCGTATTGTAAACCGATCTAAACCGGCGTAACGCGTCCTTGTAGTCTCCTCGGTAGTACTCGCCGAATGCCAGGTAATAGTCGGCCTTGGGCATGCGGTTGGATCGCACTTGAGCAGTGACGACCGAGACTGACTGAGTCAACAGAATTGCCGTCAGGGCAACCAGCATCAGTAGCGGCAAGCTAGGTTGGCGTTTCATCGATCGCGACCGTACATGCAAAGGGGGTATATGGCTTGTTCAATATAGCAGTTGGAAACAGTAGAAACATCGACGGTAACATCGAGTTCTGGTGAGTATCTTTATCACCGTGCACGTAGACTCTGAGAATCCAGACCCGAATTTTTCCGAGGGCACTTCCGAGCTCTTGGAGGCTGTTTGCACGCTAGCAAAACCCGACAAAAAGGCTTTGATGTTAAACCAGATAAGCTGTATCGATTTTTTCGCGAAAGTGTCAAAGTTCAGCGGCTGGGCCGACGATAGTGGAGTTATCGGTTATCCGCAGTTGGTGGAAGCTGAATGTCCCCCGTTCTTGCAGGTCACCTAACGGAGCCTCTCAAGCCATGTATCGTCCAATGAAAACAAATTACATTCACCTCGTCATGTTGGCTGGCGCCTGTTTGTCAGCAACCGCGTTGACAGGATGTCAAGTCAGCGTTGCTGGTCAAAACTTGCCGAGCGCCTACTTCTTTGAAGATGATCTGCAGTACTTTGCTAAAGGGCCAGAGTTTAAACTGGCTCGCGAAGCTGCCGCTCTTAAAGAAGCAAGAGCCGAAGCAGAAGCAAAACGCTAGATTGACTTTAGGTGTGTTGCAGGTCGTTGCAGATAGGCGACTTGCTCTCACAAGCGGGCATGCGTAACAGCTCAAAGCGTTCGCCCGTAGACGTAAGTGCAAAAATACAATCAGCCCGCCACGAATTTCGTCGGCGGGCTGTTTTTGATTGCTGGATTAGAGTTCGCTGGCGTTCAGCCCTCCAAACGGCGAGCAATCTCGTCTTTCACGGCACTCGCATCGGCCGGAAGATAGGTTGGAGGGTTGGCCAATTTGCAATCCATGTCCAGTTTTGACTCGTGGTAGTTCACCTTGAAATCGGTAAATTTCAGTCCGTGAGCGGTACTGATAACGACCGTTCGATCGCTCGATTTAATCTGTCCTGACTTGATCAGTTTTTTCAGCACAGCCAGTGCGACGCCGGTATGAGGACAACAGTACATGCCGGTAACGTCCGCCTGGGCAGCGGCTTCAGCAAGCTCTGATTCGCTTGCCTGTTCAACGATGCCGTCAGTCTCTTTTATTGCTCTGACCGCTTTGTTGTAGCTGACCGGATCACCAATACGGATAGCGTTGGCCAGGGTTTCACCGGCCGTCACGGAAACTTTTTCAGAAAATCCTTTTTTGTATGACTGATAGAACGGATTTGCATGCTCAGCCTGAGCCGCCACAAGCCGTGGCATTTTGCTGATCAGGCCTAGGTCTTTCATCAGGATGAATCCTTTATGCAAGGCGCTGACGTTGCCGAGGTTTCCAACCGGAATGACAATCCAGTCTGGCACTTCCCAGTCAAACTGTTTGACAATTTCAATACCGACTGTTTTCTGACCTTCGATACGAAGGCTGTTCATCGAATTTGCCAAGTAGATACTGCTGTCTTGAGTAACCTCTTTGACGATATTCATGCAGCCGTCAAAATCCGTGTCCAACGCCAGCACATGAGCTCCATTGGAGACCGGCTGAATTAGCTGAGCCGTGCTAACCTTTCCCGCTGGCAGAAAGATGATCGCTGGAATTCCCGCATAAGCGGCGTAGGCAGCGAGGGCGGCGCTAGTGTCACCAGTACTGGCACAGGCAACTGCTTTAACTGGGTTTCCGGGCATGGACATCATTTGCTTTACGACGCTAACCAATACCGTCATGCCCAAGTCTTTGAAAGAACCAGTGTGGCTATTGCCGCAAAGCTTGATCCACAGGTCGGGAACACCGAGCTGGCGGCCAAGTCGTTCCGCCCAAAAGAGATTCGTATTCCCTTCACACATGCTGACGATGTTTTCGTCTTTGAGCGATGGAATGACCCACTCTTTCATCGCCCAAACGCCGCTACCGTACGGCCATTTGGTCGTACTAGAACGCGAGTCAAATAGTTTTTTCCATTGGTAGGCATTAAGAGATCGCAATGGTTCGCGTTCGTGGTAAACCTCCAGCAAACTACCAGACTTGGGACATGTATAGATCACATCATAAATCGAGTGTTGGCCCTCGCCGCTGTCAAAGCTGCGAAAGTAGACGTTGCTGCTAGTATCTACAGTATCTTGGTCGGGTAGAGTTTCGGTCGACATGATTTCCTCGGTAGTAGTTCGGGCCGCCCCGCAAAGGATGGGCAAGCGCTGGTTCCCCTGTTGGCGTTCGATCAACTATCGTCAAATCGACGCCAGAGAAGCCCATATATTAGATAACAACTGGCCAAAAGCGGCAAAGGCAATTGAAAAATCCTCGAAGACTTTCCAGATAGACCCTGGCCACCCTGACCGAAATCGCGCTGGCACCAGAAAATGCCAATTATGGCGGGCTAGGAGCCAGAATTTGGCGCCGTAATTTACCGAAGTTCAGAGACTGAATCTCTATTTCATCACGACTAGCGTTTTGGGAATCGTGTCATGCCAGCCAGTCGGGTGCTTTGTGTCGCCCCCAAAAAAGAACGAAAGCGGCTCGAAGGGAATAAACCGGCACAATGTGCGACCTATGATTTGGCCAAACGAAGGCTTACCGCCGGTTTCATTGACAACGGTAGTTCCCATCGCCATCTTCCCAAAAGTTTGACCGGTTGCCGCTTCCAGAACGACGTAGTAACAGAGCGCACAAAAGTAGCCAGCAAACGTCGACACAAGCTGCAATGTAAGTCCTGCTTCTGGAGTGAGTTGTCCTCCTGCACTCATCGCGAAAAGGACTCCAATGACGGCGCCAGCTCCCATTCCAATCACGGTCAAGGCAATTTGATCGATGATATAACCCCAAAACCGTTTCCCCTGAGTGGCCTTCTGCATGCCGCGAGATACTGGAGGAGAATTTATTTCGGCTTGAGGAGATGAATAAGGATTGTCGCTCATCAGTGTTCCAATCGGTGACTAGTTATGGGCTGCAAAAAGCTATCCTGCCATCATAGGGATTTGCAACACACTTTGGAAGCAAACAGCATCAGCAAAATCGCCGAGATTCTAGTCGCCTTTTTTCAATGGCCGAGAACTTAAGACTCTAATTTCATGTTTCCGATGCTGCTAATGAGCAACGTGCGGGGAATCTCTCTTGAGAGATCTTCCATCGCTTGAAAGAAACTGGCTTCGTCGCCTTCTTGGGGTAGGGCAAATCCCAAAAATGTAATCGCCGAATCTTTCGACTGCTGCTGGATCACATCCGTTGGATGATCGGAAACAAAGACTTCGGTCTGCACATCGATCCGGGACGAAATTGCCAGTTCTTCCAGATGGTTGATAACTTCTTCGCGCGCCTTTTCGTCGCCGACAATCCGCATTAGGCGAATCTTCCGATTCTGCCATTTACGATTTTGCTTCAACAAATGGGCCAGCAACAACATCAGCTCACCGTTTTGCCGACCACGCCACCAGACGTCGATTGTGCCACTGGGTGCCATCCACGGATCCTCATCCACGCCATTAAATTTGGCAATGATGACATTCCGTTTCAATCCCTCAATCACGCGCAAAGACGCAACCAAAGGCTCAGCCTTGTTCTCTTCTCCGGGCCAACCAATCAAAAGGGAATTTGGCCTTAGCGCGCCAAGACCACTGCACTGTATCAGATACTCAATCCCCTCGGTCAGCGTCGGTGCTGCTACCACGTTCGGAAAGGCTTCCAGATCTTCTTTAAGAATGAACTTACTAAGTAGTTCTTCTTGGTTTTCGATACGGTCCAACTGGTCTTCAGCGCTGCCGATAATGACCTGCCCGATATTCAAAATCCCCTGACCGCTGGTCAGCCAGTGTCCCATCACGGCCAAGTAACGACGGTTCATGGTTCCGCCGCTCATCGCCAAAATGATCGGACGCCAGTTTTTGGGATGATAGAGCGACTGTTCAAGCTTGAGCAAATTCTTGCGGGTTCGTTCGAACATCAATCCGCTGCTCAAGTCACCCCAGCGCGAAACAACTTGCTTGCGATAGATGAAGTAGTAAATCCCGGCCATGATCAACATGGACCAAATCGCCCATTTCCAATCAATCAAAATCATTACGATCCCGCAACCGAGCGCTCCGGCAAGTGACGTTGCCCAATAGCTATATCGAAACGTAGGGCGATAGCTTGGATTCTTGGTGATCGTCTCGTAGAACGTCGCCAAGTTGATCGTTCCGTAAGTGATCATGAACGCCATCGTAATCAGCGGCGCGATCGAGTTCAGGTCTGCCGCCAAAATACAAACTGTAGAAATGGCAAACGTCAAAATGATCGCGCGTCGCGGTTCGCTATTGGCGCCACTTCCAGCAGCAAACAGACGCAATTTAGGGAAAATCGTGTCTTTGGCCAACGCTTGGAGAATCCGCGGCGCTCCCATCATGCTGCCAAGTGCGCTTGAGAGCGTTGCGGCAAACACACCAGCGGTAATCAACCATCCGAATTTGGCCAACCCACGTACGATCATTTGATCATCTTGCAATTGAGCACGTGTCGCAGATCCAGCCAGAAAAACGGCCATCGCCAAGTAGACCAGCGCTGTTGCAATGATGGACCAAAGCGTCCCCGACGGGATTGATTTACTGGGCTTCTTTAGATCCCCCGACATGTTCGCACCCGCCATGATGCCGGTGACCGCCGGAAAGAATAGGGCGAACATGGTGAACAAATTCTGGCCATCGCTGTAGGAGCTCCAGAGATTCGTTCGCAGCGCCTCTGTGGAAAATGTGTCACCGGCTCCAACAAAAAATGAAACGAGTGACGCGACGAGGATCGCCAGAATGAAATACTGCAGCCGAATCGTCCAACCAGCCCCGATGTAGACACAGGCAAACACGATTGCGTTAACGATTACCGCGATCACCTTAAAGTAGTCTTCTAAGCCACCCGGAAAGGATGCTGAAAACGCTTCGGTAAAACCGATCACGTACATCGAAACTGAAATAGCCTGCGCCAGAAAAAAGACGATTCCGATCGCGCCCCCGAACTCCACTCCCAAAGACCGACTGATCAGGAAGTAGGCTCCACCGCCTTCGACGCGTGTATTGGTCGCGGCCGCCGACAACGACAGCGTCGTCAGCACGGTGATCACTTTTGACACTGCTAGGATGACGATCGCCCAAACCAGCCCTGCGTTACCGACGACATTGCCGTATCGCAAAAACATAATTACGCCAAGGATCGTCAGCGTACACGGCGTGAAGACTCCACCAAACGTACCGAACTTGGCAGACCCTTCATTGGATGCCGTCGGTTTGGTAGAAGACGATGTCGAGATGTCGCCTTGTGAATTGGCGCTCATAAAGTAGCGAGGGTCAGGTCGAGCGGTAAACAATAGAGTTGGTCGAAGCCGCCAATCGTAGTCAAACGCCGCCACGGTGAGAAGATGAAACAGAAACGCTATTCACCTAACAAACGTTTTATCGAATATCGGCCCCCGTTATGGTGGTAGGGGCGGTCGCGAGCGGGGGTAATGGCCCTACTTGACAGAAGCGATGAAATCTTCCGACCATCGGCGAGTACGCGTTGGATTAGAATTCACCGTCAAGAAAACTAGCCACGCAAAAAAGCTCTCCAGCTTCCTTTGCCGCCGTCGCCGCGCGATGCAAACTTCCCAGCACCTCAATCGTCGCTTTAACGACTTCATGATCAATCTGGTGAACGTTGATAGGCTGCCCAACGCCGGCCAACATAGTCACAGTCAATCTCCCGCCCAAATGCTGCCTGAACTCTTCTAGTCCGCCTAGTACTTCTGTTTGATTTGATTCCAACAGCTGATGCCAAACGGGCAACCCGAGCCGAAGCAAACATTCGATCAATTGAGCCGCTGCGGCCAAATCCAAACCAGTCTTATGAACTGAATAAAGCACGTCAATCGCCAACCCAATCGACACAGCACGTCCGTGACAAATTGAGTATTCACTGACTGCCTCCAGTTTATGCGCAGACCAGTGTCCAAAATCAAGCGGTCGAGCTTCGAGCAACTCGAACGGATCGCCACCTTCTGTAATATGCAACATATGGAGTTTGGCCGATTGCTCAATCACCCCGCGGCAGATCGCTTCTTCTCTAACTGCAATCGCATCGGCCGATTCACATATCGAGGAAAAACACTCAGCTGACTTCAATAGCGAAACTTTGACCGCCTCGGAAAACCCGCTGACAAAATCGCGATCGGGCAACATCCTAAGCAAGGCATAGTCGTTCACCACAGCCCAAGGAACCGAAAACGTCCCCTTCCAGTTCTTTTTCCCAAAGCTGTTAACTGCGTTTTTTACACCGACACCACTATCACCCTGTGAAAGTGTCGTCGAAGGAAACCTCACCAAGCGGATGCCGCGATGGGCAATCGCTGCAGCAAATCCAACTGCATCCAGTACCGCTCCACCGCCAACAGCGACAATGTAACTTCGTCGATCCAGCGCGTCCTCGTTGATGTCCTGCAAAATCCGCTCAGATATCGACTCGTCAATTTTACACTTTTCACCACCGGCAATTCGCTGTGCCGGACGTGTTAGAGACAAATGCCCCGTTGCATCAATCGCTTGCTGAAGAGAACTGACCCACTGCGGATTCGCATCAGCAACCTTGTCGTCAACCCAAATCTGAACCTTGGCAGGATCCACCTCGCAACTTGTGTCCCCATCTGCATCAGCAAAGCACTCTCTCAAGACGGAAGGAACCTCACCTGCCGAAAATCCTTGGAAAAGGTCATCGCAGAACCATACTCGATGACGAAACGGGACCGAAAAAGATTTATCAATACAGGAATTGGCCTGTGAAGGCGTACTGGCAGAGGTCGAAGGAGTCGGCAAACCAAGTTTCGATTTGGAGGTGGAGTGATTCATTAATGCGAGCATGAACTGAAGGGATCAAATTTGCTACCCCGAATCAGACATCTTTCAGGCGGCCTGTTGAATCTCCGAAGCTGTTCAGGCCATCCACCCCCATCCGATCGGCCATCGACAAAAATAGGTTCGTCAGGGGTTTTCCTTGATGATCAACCCTGCGTCCCGAGGCCACTGAACCGCCACCCTTTCCCGCCAACAAAATCGGCAGATTAGTGTGCGTGTGACGGTTTCCATCAGCATTACCGCTTCCGTAAACAATCATTGAGTTGTGCAGAATGGAATTCCCGTCGGTGTCTTTGATTGAATCTAGACTGGATAGAAATTTGGCCAACTGCTGAGTATAGAACAGGTCGATCTTGCTAACTTTGTCGATGCGATCTTGGTTGTACTGATGATGACTCAACTCATGATGTCCTTCAGCGATCCCGATCTCGGAAAAAGAACGATTGCTGCCGTCGTGGGCAAGACTAAATGTTGCAACTCGAGTCGAATCGGTTTGAAAAGCCAACCGCATCAGATCAAACATTAGCTCGATGTGACGCGAGTAATCCTCTGGGATCCCGCTGGGCGTAGCGATCGTTGCCAGATTGGGTGTGTTAAATTTCTCAGCCTTCTGAATTCGAGCCTCAATCGATCGTACCGACGTCAGATACTCATCCAACTTGTGTCGATCCGAATGTTGCAGACGATCGTGCATGGCTCGCGCATCGGCCATCACGAAATCGAGTACTGATTTTTGTTGCTTCAGTCTTTGCCGAAAATTGGCCACACGTTGGTCTGGCGATCCCGAACCAAAAAGCCTCTCGAAAACCAACCGCGGATTGGCTTCGGACATCATTGGTGTGGTGGGCGACGCCCATGCCAGATTGTACTGATAGGCACAGCTATATCCTGAATCGCAATCGCCGGTGGTCCGATTTCCGTCGCAAGTCAACTCCAGTGAGCGAAATCGCGTTTGATCGCCGACCCTTTTGGCGATGACCTGATCGATGGAAACACCAGCGCGAATATCGGTTGCGCTTTTCTTAAGTCGCACTCCAGTCAAAAAAGTACCATTGCCACGCGCGTGATCGCCGGCCCCATCGGCACCCGGTTCGGCAGGCTCCATATCCAACCCTTCGAGGACTTGCAATGAATCCTTAACGGATTCCAATGGCGAAAGGGTCTGGCTTAACTTCAGTTCTTTGTCACCATCGACGGGCGCTTCGGGCCACCACGCTTGAGGAATCGCGCCGTTGGGGAAATGAACGAACGCCGTCCGCAACGGAGCTCCGCTAGCCGTCATGCCGACAGCCTTACCTCTGCCAGCGGCCAACGTGCGCGCGGGAGCCAGCGATATCATCGCGGGAACGGCAATCGCAGCAGATATTCCACGCAGGAAATTTCGTCGGTTAAGGTTGCTCATATGTCTACTCAATCCGTAGGTTATTTGGATTACTCAGAGGGATTCTCACCGGCCAGTGATTCAAGTCGTGTCATCTGGAACGCAGGCGATTCTACGATACCCTTGAGAAGCACCGATGGCTTGCCGCCTTCGTTAAGCAATGATGCGACAATGTCGTCGATGGTCTGAAGGTCATAATACTCAACCGTTCTTCCTAAAGCATAGGTCATCATTTTTTCTGTAACACAGCGATAAAACTCTTCTTTGTGCTTGGTGGCCAATATTTGTTTCAAATCGTCAATGTTTTTAAACGATTCCCCGGAAATCAGTTCACCACTTGCGTCGATTTCTATATCGGACTCATGGGTACGATATCGGCCGAGGGCATCGTAGTTCTCCAACGCCAATCCCAACGGATCCATCCGATTGTGGCATGAACTACACAGCGGGTCTTCTCTGTGCATGGCCAGTGACTTCCGCAACGTAAACTTCGTCAAATCCTCGGCCGAACTCACTTCCAATTCCGGGATGTTTGGCGGTGGAGATCCGGAAGGCATCCCCAGCAAATTATCCAATACAAAAACGCCTCGTTTGACCGGCGAGGTACGATCGGGGTTAGATGATACGGCCAAAAACGCGCCGTGCGTAAGAATGCCGCCGCGGTGATCATCTGGATCCAACTCCACGCGACGCATTTCTTCTCCCTCAACGCCCTCGATCCCATAGTGATTGGCCAGACGCTGGTTGAGGAAAGTGAAATCACTGTCAATCAATTGAACCAAATCGGAATCCGTTTTCACGACATGTTCAAACAACATTTCCGTCTCTCGCCGCATGCTCCGCCGGAGGTCGCGACTAAGTGCAAATCGCTTTGCTTCTTTGTACAGTTTTTTTAATCCTCGGTAGCTGGATCTAAGTTCTGCGCGTTGTTCCACGTTCAGTTGATCCTTGATGTCTCTCAAACGATCGATCTTAGCCCGAAGCGCGCGTTCCTTCTTGCCTTCTTCACCGCTTCGCAAGACAGCAAATGCATCGATCGTCACGCGCTCGATGTCGCGCGTTCTCAACCATTGGCCAATGAAATTCTCATAAAACGAGGTGAATCGATCATCATCCACCATCTTCCTTACGACTTCATCAAGTTCACTTCTCAGCTTACCTTGTTCGGCCAATTCGATCATTCGTTGATCTGGCATTGTCGACCATAGAAAATAAGACAATCGGCTGGCAAGCGAGTACTCGTCTATCAGCGCCTTGCGTGTCGACTTTTTCTCACCGGCCGAGCTAGTTTGGTTAACTGGAAACGTTTCGCGAAAAATGAAATTGGGGGACGACAGGATCGCGATGAACGCTTGAGCGATACCTCTCTCGAATGTTGCCTCCTCGCTACCGCGGGCGGACCAAACCGACTCTGCCAGATCTACCAGACGCGCGACCGTTTCTGGTTCAGGCGGACGGCGGAACGCTCTTTTGGCAGCTTCGAAGATGAGCTTGCCGGCGTATTGCCGCCGACCCTCGCTGTCTTCAGGAATAGGCTCCCGAAAAAAAACTCCATGACGCTCGGGAAACACGAAGCTGTCAGGATCATCCAACGGCCCTGTCAATCGGGTTTCGGCAACTTCCAATCGGAGGCGTCGAGTCTGTGGGTGGTCGGTCAGTGGCGTAACGTCGATCGTCATCCAGTGATCGCCCTTCTCCCAATGTTTGCTGACGACGTACTCATGCTTATCCCACCCTTGACGCGCGAACTCTTCATCGGCGATGGCCTTGTCATCGACCTCGATCTTCACTTGGCATCGATTAGCATCAACCTTGCCCTCGACATAGTCTTCGCCCGCCCTAATCATTACCAAGAAATCGTACCTCCCTGCTTGATCAATCTTGATATTCACCTTGGCTTTTCCACCGCCACTGTAGAAGAACCTCAGCATCGTTTCTTTGATGTCGATTGGCTCCAAAGGATTTTTCTCTCCAGCCTCCTCTTTCGATTTTTCCTTCTCCTGCTTTGATGTGCCTTGGGCGCGAGGTTTGCTAGGTTGAAGAATTTCGTAGTCTTCGCCAACAAACCAACGCTGCTGGGGAACTCTTGATACAACCGGAACTCTCGCCATCACAACTTCAGTTGCCGCATCGATATACTTCTCCATTAGCATCGGCGATAACGTCAACACCTCAGCCATATTGTCAAATCCGTGGCCCGTATCGTCGGGTGGGAATAAGAACTCCGTGTCAATTTCGTAATCCAGCAGGTCTTTGATCGTGTTGCGATACTCAGTACGGTTTAGCCTACGCACGATGACGTGCCCCGGATCAGGATCGTCGGGATCAATTTCGAACACGGCTTCTTTGATCCACTGTTCAACCGCCAGTTGTTCTTCAGCGGTTGGCTGATCCATATCGCGTGGGGGCATCAGGTCATGACGCAGTTGCTTAAGAGCCCGGTCCCATAACTTTTTTTCGCTCGATGTCCTGTCGCGATCGACCAAAGCATCCAGCGTGACGCCACCTTCGTCTGCTCCGTCCAAATGACAGTCCGCACAATAACTCTCTAAGACGCCCACGATACGACTGTTGAACGCGTCAACCTGATTCTCGGACAACGTTTGAGTTTCATTCTCCTGTGCGGTAACACTGTCGACAAAACAAGCAGAAACGACTAAGGCCAACAGCCATGAGACTAAGGATGCACTTGTAAGCAAGCAGATCGAATTGTTAACTCTCAATGTCATTGAGTGATGATCGTTTTAGGGTAGGTAAAGTGAGGACGTATTGGTTGTCTAACGCATCTTTGGCCGAGCTCACAATCCAGGGGGACTTCAAACCGCGGTGTCTTTGCTAGAAATTTAAACCGCACAAGCGTCGCCGAGTTTCCTCTAATTTACTTGGATTGGCGTGATTTCCATCATTACTCTATCAAGTCGGCCAACAACGAAACAACTCTACAAACAATCAACTCAAAACTAGCTAAACCGAACGTTGATTTGTGCGTATTACGTCCCAAAGAAAAGTCTGATTGATCAGAATTAATGGCGTTTCAATTGCCCTTTGCATTGCATTTTTAGTTAGACTTCCGATTTCTGAAGTCAAATTAATGCGACCTTCAATTGTGGTGCACCCCACTCACATAGCCCGTTGCCCAAAACCGAAATCAATCGATGAGTTCCATAGCGATTTTGACGGCAGCCACCGGCCTGTTGACCGCTGCCGGCATCGCCGAAGCGGCCGCTCACCGTCGACGGCTGAAACAGATTCCGATCCGGATCCACGTTAATGGAACACGTGGTAAATCAAGCGTTGCGCGGTTGATCGCTGCCGGCTTGCGATCCGGCGGTATTCGGACATGCTGCAAAACAACCGGGACATTGCCCCGCATGATTTTACCCGACGGTGCTGAGTTTCCTGTCTTCCGTCCGGCACGCGCTAACGTAATTGAACAAATCCGCATTGTTGCGGCGGCAGTCGATTTGAAAGCCGAGGCGCTCGTAATTGAGTGCATGGCACTAATCCCTCACTTGCAATGGTTGAGCGAAAACAAATTCGTCAACGCGACTCATGGTGTGATCACC
>CAYTPS010000080.1:0-15121 GCA_964439245.1 uncultured Pirellulaceae bacterium
GGCTTGTGCTAGGGAAACTAATTGACGTGAGCATAACGCACTAACGCTGGCTTCCCATTCTGCATCTGTCGGAGACGCCTCTTTGGCAATAGTCTGTGGTAGCGGGCTTCCTGAAGCGCAAACAAGATTCAACAGTCGTTTTGATTTAGCATCCAACCCAGCCGTCCAGCCAAAATTATCTGTTTCAAGTTGACCATCGGGCATCTCTTGAATTTTTCGAACAAGAGAGGTGAGAAACATTGGCACACCCTCTGATGCGTCGATTGCCCTTGCGAAGGAATCTTTATTGAGGTCTGGAAAGCAATACTCGAAGAACAGCGATGCATCACGAGGATTAAAGGGGGCGAGTTTTATTCGACGCACTAGGTCAGCGTCACCTTTGTAAGTCGCGATCTCCCGTTCTAGGCGTGCCATAAATGGGTTGGGGGTTTCCATTGGCCGATGAGAACAAATCAACAGCACAGGGACTCGGCGAATCATTCTGCAGAGCAGTTCGCTACTGTCGGCATCAGCCCACTGAACATCATCGATGTGGAGAATGATTTTTTTTCCCGATGAGGAGATGTTTTGGAGGATTGAACGCAGTGCCACGTCAGGCGTTTGACGAGAGCGATGAGGTTCCAGTAAAGCGTCGGTCGATTCGGGGCAATTAGAGAAACTCTTAAATACTTCGCCGATGGCACTCATCAAATGCGAGTTGGTTGACTCATGATCACGACGCGATCTCCGTTGGATTGCCATCTCGCCGATGATTGCGTCGATCGCTTTGAAAGGGATCCTTTCGTTCTCATAACATCTGCCCGAAAGGACGATGGTGTTGGGACAATCTTGAAAACCGTCTAGGAACTCTTCAATCAGGGAAGTCTTTCCGATCCCTGATTTTCCTTCGACAAACGTAAATGTCGGATTGATGCGGGTGAGCGAATCCTCCAAGGCTTGATGCAAAAAGGCAAGCTCTTTCTTGCGTCCAAAAAAGCTGCGAGTTAGCGTTGGCGGGATCAGAGGAAAGCGTGGTTGGTCAGAAAACGTTTCAAGGCATTGCCTTATGCCTTGGGCGGTCGGACGAATTTCAGGATCTGGGGCAATTAGGTTCAAGCATAAATTCAAGAGTTGCTCGGGCACACCAGTTCCCATCGGTGGAGATACCGGAGTACCGGCAATTTTGTCGAACAGTACGTCGATGGCAGAACCCTGAAACGGTCGAAAGCCAAAGAGGATTTCATAAAGAAGAACTCCGAAAGAAAACCAGTCATTGGCCGGCTGGGGTGGTTCGCCGGAGGCCTGCTCTGGAGCCATGTAGGCAGGCGTGCCACCGAACCAGCCGCATTGAGGTCGCTGCTCCTGAAGCAACGGACGAGCGACACCAAGGTCCAAGATTACTGTCCGGCCAGCCTTGGTGATTAGAATGTTAGAGGGTTTGAGATCGCAATGGGCGTAGCCATGAGAGTGTAAGAAAGCAATTCCATCGACCAACTGAAGAAGTTGATCGGCCAGAACCGCCAGCCGCTCAGAGGTCCAGGTAACTCCGTTGGTTTCAGAGGCAACAAAATCTGAGCCTATGTGATTGCCAAGGACATAT
The DNA here is from genome assembly GCA_964439245.1 of uncultured Pirellulaceae bacterium. Classification (GTDB taxonomy): domain Bacteria; phylum Planctomycetota; class Planctomycetia; order Pirellulales; family Pirellulaceae; genus Mariniblastus. The sequence continues at coordinate 1,580 of CAYTPS010000080.1, forward strand.
TCCATGGTGAAGTAAACATTCCCTCGAAACTGATCCAGCTCTTTGAGTACGACTAGGTTGGGGTGGCGGATCTGTGAAAGGGTTCGGAATTCTTGCTTGATGTAATCGGTCGTGCGGGGATGAGGATTTCCCACTTTGATCGCAACCAATTCATTGGTTTGCTTATCCACTGCCGAATAGACAACTCCCATCCCTCCAAATCCGATACGATTGATTTGTTTGAAGCGAGACGAGGGGATGAAGTCGTTTTGCGTCGGCACGTCGGGGGCAGCAGCACTTCCGCCCCAATAGTCGTCCAAGATGTTAGCGCATTTCACAACGCTCTCTACCCATCGTGACTTCTTTGAGTCAAGAGTGTGGTGAGACAACATGCTATCTTCGTCTCGTATGCCTGAGGCGTGCAGAGAAGCCGCCAGCGAGGTCAAAAACGTCTTGTCGATCACAAGCCTCCGTGCGTTGAGAGATGGGTTTTTAACTTCTCGATCGCTCGACCCCAAGTCATTCTGGCTGCGTCCGAAGAAACGCCAAGTTTCTTACCGATCTCAACGAAGCTAAGACCTTCTTCATGTCGCAGACGCAAAACACGTTGGTCTTTGTCCGAGAGGCTCTTGAGTCCGCTTTCAATTAGGGTCCGCCTCTCAACTGCGCGCATTTGTTTGCTGGGTGTACTCAAGTCTTCAAAACGATTGCTCGGAAACTCCGTTTCGTTGCTAACGGAGCGTTTGTCCTGTAAGTGGAAACGCTGCGCATTTTTTAGAGTGTTGCATAAAGAAGCACGTAGCCAAGCCTTCAGTTCTTGTTCGCTGTTGCCAGCGAAGCTACCCATGCTTTGTGTTAGAGCGGCAGCTGTTTCTTGGACGATATCCGATGGTGAAACGCGTCTTGCTAAAGACGACTCTAGCCGTTGGTTCGCAATGGCCATCAGGTAATTACGATACTTGTCGAAGATCATTGAGACCGCTTCTTCATCTCCGGATTTGGCAAGCTCAATCGTTGCGAGGTCGATTTTGCCAGTTTTCTTTGCGGACATTCTTACTATTTCAAATTTGTTTGTTCGGTTTCATCTTATTTGGTGTCCAGAGAATGTGAGCTTGTTTTGGATGCGTGCGAATCTTCGTGGGTTGCTCTCACAGCGAACCACTGTACCGAAGATAAATCGAAGAAGCAAACGTGTCCGAGAGCTAAGTTGGATTTGCTTTCAAGTTTAAAAAGGAGTTGTCGAAGACGAAAGAATGAGACCGGTTGTTCGTTGAACAACTCGTAACAAGCACATCCAATCACTCGGTTCGTAGATTGCAAAGCGCCACAACATCTACCGGGGGAGGTGCGCGATCAACTCGACGTTGATCTTGATCGAGCGAAGGATCAAGTTCGAGGAGAGTAACCAAAAGATACTGACTTACCGAGTAACTTCAGTCATAAAAGTTCTCGATTTCTGAGTCATCTTTAGAAGCAGGCAAGCACGCGCAGACGGCGTTAGTGGTCAGCCAGAGCTGAATTGACTGGGGTCGTGCTTCACGCTTGCGCAAACATGCTCACGTAGGCGTGACGCATGGCACCCATCTAAAACTGTTCATTTCAGGTTTGAAGAACCACGAGTCTTTAATTTTCGATGCGGCCCTACTGAAGAAATTGGGTTTCGCTAACTGATATCTTGAACGATTGTCAGAGAAGAGCTCTGCCGCACGATGCCTACCTGGAAAATCCGGCAAGCGACATTACAGAACGGGAAGACTGTTTCTCAAAGTTCTGAGCGTCTCGTAATGTAGCCGGAGCCGGAAGACTCACACACCGTTAGCCGGGGCAGAGCAATGAGTCTCCGCTCACCTCCGCTTTGCGTTTGTATTCTCTAGACTTCGGGAGTCTGCCTGCCGAAGAAGTTGCTTTGCAATTAACGGCGAGATCAAGCTCTAATATCGAATGGCAGGCTGCTGTCCGTAGTTCTGAGCTGCGCGTACAGGAGGTTGAGTCGGTGCCTGTAGGTTTTTGGGTTTGAGCCAATCAAATGCTGATTTGGGCTGAGTCGATTGCTGTTGGTTAAGCCCGGGTACCAAGTTGCCGAGAGTGTTGCCCAGCATCTTTTGGCTCATCTCTTGTTTTTTCTGACGAGCCCAATCCGTTGTTCTGTCAACAAAAGATTTTGATGATTGGTTCAGTCGAGAGAGAATGTCGTTCCCTGTGTTCTGGTTCTGACCGGCACCGATTGCCGGCAAAAGTCCCTGAAGTTTTTGAAGGCCACCCAAACCTCCGCCATTGGTTGTGCCGTTCCCGCCACCAAACAAATTGGCCAGTGCTCCACCGCCGTTGTTTCCACCTCCGAAAAGGTTACTTAAGCTAGGAACGCTGTCTCTGGCAGCTTGATAGTCCGGTGGCAACTGTGCCTGGGCCTGATTAGAGATGGCCAACAAACTAAATACGATCGCAACGACTTTCAAAAGTTTCATAACTTGTTCCACTAATCTAAGACGGACCTAACCAGCGCTTGAGGCCAGAAAGTAACGTTAAAATCCGAAGGAGTGTTTCAAAACAGCCAAACGCTGTCTATAGATGTTCCCAGTTGACAGCATTTCGGCTCACGAAGTGGCTTGGAGTCGGTTATATTGGGGCGAAATCGCACCCGAAGCAGACTAGGAAGCGGAAGCTAAGCTATGAAAACCATTGGATTTATCGGAGCCGGTCAGATGGCCCAGGCTCTTGCGGCAGGGATTGGCAGCGCCTACGAGGATGTCACCTTCGAGATCTCCGACCCCAGCGACGAAGCCAAAACATTGTTTTGCTCTAAGGTCAGCTCTCCGGTTCAGATTCGGGAATCGGCAGGCGAGATCTTTCGACATTGCGACGCTGTTTTCTTGGCGATCAAGCCACAGTACTTTCATGCTGCTCTTGAAAAATCAGCTATCGAAGAAGCCCTTGCCGATCAATCTGATACGCCTTTGGTCATCTCAATCGTTGCCGGTGTTTCGATTGACACGATCGCCGCGGCAACCGGCGCTGACAAAATCGCCCGTGTGATGCCCAACACTCCATGCTTAATCATGGAAGGAGCTTCTGCAGTATCCTTCTCCCAGCCTGTGACTCCCGAGCAACAACAACAGGTGCTGGATCTTTTGGGGGCCGTCGGGACGGTGGTCTCAGTGCCCGAGTCAATGATCGATTCGGTCACTGGCCTCTCCGGTTCAGGGCCTGCGTATGTGTTTACATTTATCGAGTCGCTGATTGATGCTGGCGTGTTGACCGGGCTGCCGCGTGACGTGGCAAGAAAGTTGGCCATCCAAACGGTCATTGGATCAGCCCAGTTGGTCGCCCAATCAGGAGAACACCCTGCGGTACTGCGAGACCGAGTGACCAGTCCGGGCGGAACCACGATTGCTGCGCTAAAGCAGTTGGAGGTGAACGACTTTCGCGGCACCGTAATTCAAGCTGTCGAGGCGGCGACCGGGCGTGCCAAGGAGTTGGGAGCCAAGTCATGAGTGAGCCTACGCGGTTGGTCGTTTTCGATTCGCCGATCGGCTGGATTGGTATCAGCCACTGCGATCTAGTCGTGCAGCGCGTCAGGATTGGCCACACTTCTAAACCAGACGTCTGTGCCCTATTCCGCGAGAGTCGACTTGGCCCCAGTGCTCCAAATCACCGAGAACGCGCGTTGATCGAAACTTTTGAGAGATACTTTCAGGGCGAGGCCGTCGATTTTTTGTCTGTCAAAATCGCCAATGAAGGCATGACGGAATTTCAAAAATCGGTCGTGGCTGCTTGTCGGCGAATACCCTTTGGCGACACGATCAGCTACGGCGGACTGGCAGCTAAAGTTGGCCGATCAGGAGCCGCGCGAGCTGTGGGAACGGTGATGCGAAAAAATGCGTTTCCAATTGTCGTTCCCTGTCATCGCGTTGTGGCCGCCGGTGGGCTTGGTGGATTTACCGGGCCGCAGGGCGTATCGACAAAAGTCACGCTTCAGGCGGTCGAAAAAGCTGGTGTGGCAAGTTAGAATTCGCCGACATCAGTACGGACAACGGGCTGCAAGCCTATTCCTCTCACAACATCCCCTAAAGAGAACTTTTTCGTGAGCGAACCTATTATTAGTGTCAGTGGTCTGCGTGGGATCATCGGCGAGAGCCTTGATCCGATTTTGGCCATCAAGTACAGCACGGCGTTTGCCGGTGGAATCGAAGAAGAAGGTCCAATCGTGGTCACGCGTGACGGTCGCGCTACCGGATCAATGTTGGCTCAGGCGATTTGCAGTGGATTATCTGCCATCGGTCGTGATGTGATCTACGCCGACGTTGCCGCCACACCCACAGCGGGTGTGCTCGTCCGCAGCCTAAAAGCGGCAGGTGGTATTCAAATTTCGGCCAGCCACAATCCCGCGCCCTACAACGGCATCAAACTTTTTGGTTCGCATGGCCGAGTCGTTGATGCGGTGATTGGTGAGAAAGTCCTTCAGGCTTACCACGACTACAGGTTCCCTGTGGTAAGTCACGATAAGATTGGCAAGATCACCAACCTCGAGGATACGTACACCGATCACATCGATCTTGTTTTGAAGACGGTGGATGTCGAGGCGATCAAATCTAAAAAGTTTAAAGTTGTATTGGACAGCCACCACGGTGCTGGGAGTGTTGTTGGAAAGCGTCTTTTGGAAACGTTAGGCTGCGAAGCGGTTTGTCTTGGCGATACGCCAGATGGTTTGTTTGAGCATCCACCGGAACCCACCGAAACGAACCTGAAGAGCACGGCGGCCGAGGCAGTGAAGTTCGGAGCCGATGCCGTTTTTTGTCAGGATCCCGATGCCGATCGATTGGCCGTAATTGACGAAACAGGTGCCTATATCGGCGAAGAGTATACATTGGCGATTACGCTCAACCATGCGCTCAAGACGCGGAAAGGTAACGTGGTCATCAATTGTTCTTCCAGTCGTATGTCGGATGACATTTGCAAGAGCAACGGATCGACACTGCACATGAGCGCTGTCGGTGAGGCAAACGTAACTTCCAAAATGATCGAACTAGACGCGGTCTACGGGGGGGAGGGCAATGGCGGTCCCATTGATCCTCAAGTTGGATACGTGCGAGACAGCTTTGTCGCCATGGCTCAGGTGCTTGACGCGATGGCGGCGTCTGGGAAGAAGATCAGCGAGCTAAAATCAAAGATTCCGGCTTACGATATTTGCAAGACAAAGGTGGCGATCAAGCGCGAGAAGATTCAGGGCTTGTTCGACAAACTGGCCGCGCGGTATCCAGATGCTACGGCATCGACGATGGATGGTCTGCGATTGGATTGGGATGACAAGTGGATTTTAGTCCGTCCTAGCAACACCGAGCCAATCGTCAGAGCGATTGCTGAAGCAACGTCAATGGCTGACGCTCAGGAATTGTGCGACGCAGCGGCTGAGATTGCTGGTACGCTTTAGAGTGAGTGTAGCGTCGCCTAAGACGAAAAACTTCGGACAGCCCTCGAGCGAAGCCATCCAATCTCTTACGAGATTCGACTCTGGGAACAACGCTAGGGGCCGCCAGAGCTGAATTGACGGGGCATGTTTAAGCTTGTGCAAGCATGCTTTAGGCAAGGTCCGAAGCATGGAACCTGTCTAACCATTCATCTCGGGTTTGAAGGACAACCAGATCTACCGGAAACGGACGACATTGGTGATGTAACGTAGCAGTCGATCTCCCAGCGGCATATCGCTGGTCTTGATTTTGGCGGTGCCGCGAAAACCGTTCATGACAGGGTATTCACTCTGGTTTTCGATCGCGACCGAAACCTCGTACCAAGTAAGCATTGGGACTTCTTCGCCATTGGCACCGACTCGGGTCGCGATGCCGCCGCCGTTATTCTGAGAAAGTTCGCGGGCTACTGAAGTCATCGGGTCTTGGCTGATGAAATTAACAGTTCCGGAGTATTCGACGCCGGGCATTTCGTCGAGCATCAATGTCACCTGCTGTCCGACTTTTACTAGCGCCCTCTCTGATTGCTCTACCGCCAAAGTCGCCTTCATGTCGTCCGGATCGCCAACCATGCAGATAAGTGTTCCCGGTTCGACGAACAGGTTCTCGTTTTCTCGATCCAGCGGAGTTCCGGACCACTTTTTTAACTGGCGGGATGAAGAATCGTAGGGACGCGCCGGAACATTCGGCGGCGGCATGACAACGCCATCGCGTTGTGCAACGCTGATTAGATGATCTTGCATTTTTTTCTGAAGCTCGATCTGCCTCTCAACGTCTCCAAGTTTCATTCGCGCTTCGGCAATCATTCGGGCGCTCGACGGATTGACGTGGGTCATCGCACGGTAGGATGCGATATTGGCATTCAGTTGTTCGGCTTGGCCTCGCAAACGCTCGGCTTCAATCTGTAAGTCAATGTTCTCCAAACGGGCAATTCGCTGCCCGGTGCTGACTGCATCGCCCGGTCGCAGCGCGACATCGGTTAGCGTTCCGGGGGCGGTTGCGTATACCATTTGTGCGTCAACAGGACGCGTCACGAAAGACGTTGTTACATGGTGAGCGACTGGGATCGAAAACAGAGCCCACGCAATCAAAAGTACCAATGCACAGGTTGTCAAAAAACGGAACATCTTCACTTCTCGAAATCTCCCCGGCCAAGCAAAAAATTTGGCCACTTTGAACATGGGAATCACCACCATTCCGATCATCGACATCGCAATCAATGCGTGGCCGATGATCTCCAGCCCGTATGGCCTGAACAGCTGTATTAGGAACCAGAAAATCGCCAGCATCACAAACCAACGATACAAAAACGATGCCACCGCATAAACCGCGAACGATAGCAATCCACGTTGAGGCATCAGTCGAGAGTTGTTGGGCTTCATCCCAAGGCAGTTAACCTTAAGTTGATCTACCAACGCCATGTTGGCTTTCTGCGAAAGGTTAGGGATCTCCAAATAGTCCGACAGCATGTAGTAGCCGTCGTAACGCAGCAGGGGATTGGCGTTGAAGACGAGTGTGGAGAAGCTGCAAAGAAACATGATGTTCAATGCTAGAAAGTGGGCGAAGCCCGGTTGCGTATACCACCAAAGGAAGGTGGCAAACGCTGCCAATACGACCTCCACGTACATGCCGGCTGCGCCGATAGCGATTCGATGCCACTTGTTTGGCAGTGTCCACGAATCGGAGGTGTTGCAGTACATCGCCGGTGTCATCACCAAAAACATGAACCCTATTTCATGGCACTCGCCGCCAAAGTGTTTACACATCAAGCCGTGGCCAAGTTCGTGGATGGACTTGGTTACGATCAAGATCGATCCCATGAACAGCAGGTTGTTCAGGTTGAAGAATTGGCCAAATTCGGGCAGTCGTCGGTAGAACTCTTCCAAGTTACTCAATACCAGCAGCAAAGCGCAAACGCATACTGAAGCGAAGATTGCCGTCATCCACCGGGAAAATAGCCAAGATGCTTTGGGATATAGCCAGGTGAGGAAACGTTCGGGGTCGACCCCGGGAAGTTTGAGCGACATAGCGCTCATTAATAGCTTGACGCCCTTTTGCTTTAGTTCTTTATTGCGTCGAACGGTAAGCGGTTGGTCTTGTCCTGCGGCGTCGGACAGCAGTAATCCACTTTTGTGCAATGAAGTCACCAACGTGTAAACGTCTTCGATACGCAATTCCATATCGGGAAACTGGTTTTCCAGATGCAGTTTGATCGCGGCGTAGCTGTTGACGCCATCGATCATCTCAAACGCCATGTGCTCAGGCGCTTGCAAACGAAAATACTTGAGCGCGACCGGGTCCTTGAGAATCCACGACTTCTCTCCTTGATACACCGTTTCCTGGATTTCAAGATCGTGGCGCTTCCGCATCGTTAGCGGGCGGCGATCAGAGGAAGTTGTCGAGTGTTCGGTGAACATAATGTTGTGCGAGTTGGTAGCCTAAGTCGCATGCGTTTCGGTGGTGTGCTGAATGATGAACCCAATCTCTTACGAGCTGGGCGATACCATTCAACGACAGGGTTCAAAAGAACGGAAATAGAACTTTCGTTTGCAAAAACTCAAGCACCGGATGGAACCAAGAGTATCCAAGCGAGCACGTGCCGCAATCGATGTAGGCATTGACTCCCGATCGCAGTTGCTTGATGTCCAATTCTTGGTCTTCGATCGCGACCTTCAGTTTCAAATGTTGCCCCTGTTCCGGCAGCATCTCCGTCGCATTGCCAATTTCGACCAATTTTCCCTTGAGCGTTTCACCCGGTTTGGCGGCAAGGATAAACTCTACATCCAACGGTCGACCCTCGTTCTTCTTGAACGCTTGTAGCACATGGCCAATCTTCCGGTCTGGGAGATTGAGTTCCAGTTGCCAGCTCCCAGTTAGGTCCGCCACCTCCAGCAAAGATTCAACACGCTCGACCGGTCGGTCTTTGAGGATGTCGCGCACGTCGTAGGTCACAACGCTGCCCTCGATTGGACTGACAACCGTCAGACGCTTTTCTTTCTCTCGCAATAGAGTCAACTCACGACCAACGCTTTGAAGCTGAGCCTCAAGCGCGGCAATGTTTTCGTTTCGAGATTGATCTTTGTTGCGTTTGTTTGACATCTCGGTTCTGGCTGAACGAATGATCGCGGTTAGTTCCGCTGACTTTCCGGCGGCTGTTTGGATTTGTTGAGCCAGATCAATGTTCTCCAATCGAATCAGCGGTTGGTCTTTTTTGACAGAGTCTCCGTGATCTACAAGAACGTCTTTTACGACGCCGGAAATGTTCGCAAAGACGTTTCGACGAGACTCAGGCAGCAGTGTACCCTCGCAAGTCATTCGAAAATCGGATGGAACAAAGACCATTGCAAGTGCGAGAAGCGTCAGGCCGGCGAGTGCGGCGAGGGTTTTCGGTAGATTTCGAGCAGCTGTCAGCACACGTGACTTTCCAAGCCAATACCAAATCGGATAAGCGAATAGGTTGTGATGCTGCCACGAATTGCGGTACGCGTCAGCCGAGTGGCGGCAGACCATTTCGATTGCACCCGAGACCGCATCGCGACTCCATTGCTCCTTGCAGTGTTCGACAACGATGCCGCCAATTAATTTTCTTTCGACTCTTCGACGAGGGTCGCGTTGGTCGGGATGCGTCAGGTCTTTCTCGATGCTGTCAAAGATTGGATAGACAATCATCGAGCGGGTTGCTGAAATAGCCAAGTAATCATTGAGGGGCGTGGAAATCTGAGGCAGTTGTTGGTCGTCGCTGGGAAACCAAAACGTTTGCTTGATTGCGATAATCTTGCGGGTAGCCTTTTCTAGTAACGAAACGGTATTGCTTCGGCGGTTGACAGCCGGCTGTCCGCTGATTGCGATCGCTTTGCAGCGCGTCCCGTTGACCTTCATCACAGTGACTCGATCGCAGTCTAACACTCGGCGGGTTTCATTGGCGATCTTTTTGGCAGTGTCTTTGAGGTCCAAAGACTGGTGAAGTACGTGCGAGAATTGATCTAACTGGTTTGCTGATAGCGTGAGACGCGCTGTTTGAGGATGGTTTTGAGTGGCGCTCGCCGGGGTTGGGCCCGCGCCTTGAGGTAGGGCAGGGTGTTGCATCGCTGAACCGTTGGGACGCGTGTTCTCGGCTTCACGATTGAGCATGGCCAACTGTTTGAGTCGGCTGACGTTTGTCTCTGCCGCCAATCCGCCCGGGATAAATAACTCGATCAAATCGGTTGACCGGCCGCGATTGATTTTCGCCAATAATATCGTCGGATGATCAAATTCATCTTCATCGGTTTTCTCAGGACGCACCACCATTGGATCGGTGCTCGAGACGGCTTGTCGCAATAACTCAACGTGCCGCTGCTGCGAAACACTCATTCGAATCGGCTGATCATCGCTGCCCTTGATTTGAGCGATTGGTCGGAACTGATGACTGGAGCAATCCCAAGCCACCGCGCCGATGCCATTGAGCGATGAACACGCCAGCGTCAAATAGCGTTCATAGAACTGCTGTAGGTTGGTGGCTTCGTCAGCGATCTGTTGAATGGAATTGTTTTCTGTGGCCGCCATGAATCTTGATGCAGAGTTAGATGAGAATACCAACCCCTACTATAATCGTTCGTATCATCGCAACGACGTCGATCCTGGCGGTTTCTGGCTCTCGAATCCAGCATTCAACAGGTTGTAGCGATTAAATCGGAGGATAACGCAAACCCCTTGATTCCAGAGCATTTTTCCGCGTAAGTGTCGCCTTTGACTTGCGGAGGGTGGTTAATATGAAGCCGTTTGGCCCTCAAATGTTCGTAGCTGATACGCTACGAGGGGGCCTTCATATCTGAAAGAAATCGATAGACGGGTGCCATGCGCCACGCCTGCGTGAGCATGCTTTCCCAAGCGTAAAACACGGCACCCATTAATTCAGTTCTGACGGACCACTAGTCAACTGGCTCTTTTCATCTCGCTGGCTGTGTATGAGCAGTGATGCTTCCACAATACGAAATATTCGGCGTCTGGCGAAAAAATATTCGGCAAAGTCCGATGAAGAGCTGCGCGAGTTGGGCCTTGCGCTTAAATACAAAGCGATGGTCGGAGCGAAGCTGGCCACGCTAATTCCCGAGGCTTTCGCGCTTGCAGTAATCGCGGCAGAACGCACTTTGGGAATGATTCCGTACGACTGTCAGATTTACGGTGCAATTCAGATCGCACGTGGTCACATCGCCGAAATGAAAACGGGTGAGGGGAAGACGCTTACCGCAACTCTGCCAGCGTATTTGCACGCCCTGTTCGGGAAGGGCTGTCATGTGGTGACCGTCAACGACTATTTGGCTGGCAGAGATCACGAATTGATGGGGCCAGTCTATCACGCTTTGGGGTTATCCACCGGTGTAGTAACTGCTGACTTGTCGCCGCCAGATCGTCGTGCGGCTTATCGTAAAGATGTAACCTATGGGACGGCGAAAGAGTTTGGCTTCGACTTCTTACGGGACCGAATGAAGATCGCGGGAAGCACGGGGCAAACGGCCGGTTCTGATGACCTCGTGCAGCGTGAACTAAATTTTGTCTTGGTCGACGAGGCAGATAGTATCCTGATCGACGAGGCTCGGACTCCGTTGATCGTCGGTATCATCAACGCCGAAGATGAAGAATTGAAACAGGCGTGCTTTATGTGGGCGTCTGCTCATGCACAGCTGTTTGAGGAGGATAGACATTTTCAATACGAGCATGACAATAAGAAGGTGTCGCTGACTAACGCCGGTATCGATCAGCTTCGCGCCTTACCGCAGAACAGTTTCACCACGCGCGTACCGATTGCGCATCTGTACAAGTACATCGAAAACGCAATCAAGGTTCGTCGCGATTTTCATCTGGATCAGCACTATGCGGTGATCGATGACAAAATCGTGATCGTCGATGAATTCACGGGGCGTCCGGCCGAGGGACGGCAATGGCAGGGCGGTATTCATCAATCGGTGGAGGCCAAGGAAGGTATTTCGATCACTCCGGCCACGGGGCAGGGTGCCATGGTGACGCTGCAGTCCTTTTTTCGACTGTACCGCTTTTTTGGTGGTATGTCGGGAACGTTGTGGGACAGTCGAAGGGAATTCAAGAAGGTGTATCAGAAGAAAGTGGTACGCGTTCCGACAAATAAACCCACCAAACGAACACGTTACCCCGTTAAAGTCTACGCGTCAATTGATGCCAAAATGAAAGCCGTTGTCGAAGAAGTGCAAGAACAGACTCGCGCCGGTCGAGCAGTGCTTGTGGGAACGCGGAACATTGATCGATCCATGCAACTGTCGGCTTTAATGGACGAGCTTAAGATTGACCATGAAGTGCTCAACGCGAATCAGCTGCAACGCGAGGCGGAGATCATCAAGCTCAGCGGACGCGTTGGTGCGGTGACGGTGGCGACTAATATGGCCGGCCGTGGAACTGATTTCCTGTTGGAAGACTCCGTCCGTGACGCGGGAGGTCTGCATGTGATTCTGACGGAGATTCACGAGGCAGCGCGTATTGACTGGCAATTGATCGGACGCGGTGCGCGACAGGGAATGCCGGGTAGCTACCGCACTTTTGTCTCGATGGAGGACGAGTTGTTGGCGATGGGGCTTGGGCCGGAGACGGCGGTCAAGTTAGCCGGTCGTTATCGTGGCAACGAGAAACAGCTGCAGCGCGGCACCTTCCAGTGGTTCTTGAAAGCTCAGAGAAGGTTGGAGAAGAAGCATTTGGTCGATCGAATGATCTTGCTGAAGCAAGACCAGCAGCGTCACGAGCAGCATTTCGAAATGGGCCAAGACCCCTACTGCGACGTGGTGCAAAGTTAGTGGGAGTCGTGAAAAACGGTGGCGGTTTGGTCGGAAACACTAATTTTCTCTAATCGGCACTAATGTTGACTGACGTAATTGGATTAGTGGTGGTTAGCGACGGTTAGTGCTTCTCCTATTCGCGTAGGTCATCACTGGGCAATCAGCAGGTCAATGAACAAAGGGATGTCAGCAAAGTCGACCACTCCGTCTCCATTGATGTCTGCTTCGTCAAGGAAATCACCGGCTTGCAAAATGGAGATGAATGAGGGAATGTCCGCAAAGTCGATGACTCCGTCTTGGTTTGTATCTCCTAGCAGAAATGGCGGTGCAGGCGCTTCGATGGCGCCGATGTCTACGGTCCCGGAAAAGATTCGATCGAAGCCATCGCCGCGCTGGTCGGTTGTCGTGAAGCTAGGGATCTGAGAATTATCGCCCGCGTTGATGGCCAAACTACCTTCAACCAGTTGGTGCGTCTTTGTTGAGCCACCGTTGTCAGCCAGCGTCGGGTCCAAAATGGAAGTAATTGGAATCGTGCCGCCGTTGCCATCACCAACGATGTTGCCGTTGACTCCGTTGACCAAACTAGAATTTGCATCACCAATCAGATTGTGGCTCGAGGACGCCGAAAAGGAACCATTGGTGTCGCTGACGATCTGGGTTGCTTGACTGACAATTGTATTCCCGGCAACGATCGTGTTATGTAATGTCACACTATTTCCACTGGCGCGAATACCGCCTCCACTGGAACTTCCAGTCCCAGAGACTCCCGCGACGTTGCCTGTGATGGTCGTGTTGCGAATCATCAAGGTGGGGCCAGCGAAAAAGACACCTCCTCCGCTATTAGAAGCATTGTTGTTGCTAAACGTACTGTTGACAAATTCGGCCTCGCCATTGAAAACCGAAACTCCACCTCCGTTAAACCCCAAATTGTCGGCGAAAGTGCTGTTCGAGACAAACAACGAACCGAAGGAGTGATTTAAACCGCCACCCAGATTGGACTCGATTGAAACCCCGTCCAGCGAGAGGTTGCTCGTATTAAGGATCCCACCGCCCTCCTGTCCCGTAAACTCGGCGGTACCGCCAGCGTCACGAATCGTCAAATCATTGATGACAACGTCGTTGAAGTTCCCTGAAAACTCACCGCCAATTGAGAAAACTCGATTCGTGTTGAAGCCACTGATGCTCAACTGGTCAGCTCCCGGGCCCGAAACCACCAGTGAGGAGGTAATCTCTAAAGGTGTCTCAAGAAAAATTGTTTGACCATTGAGACTGGAATCGAAGGTGATCGTGTCGTTTTGACTGCCATCGTTGTCAGCGTC
>CAYTPS010000081.1:0-4686 GCA_964439245.1 uncultured Pirellulaceae bacterium
ATCCTGTACAACTCCGTTGGGCGAGAACATGATGATGACACGTTGCTTCTTTCGAGGCGACTTTTGAGATTCGTTGGCAAACAGTGGCAGCCCGCCAATAAATGGAAGCGTCGCGGCACTGACGCCAAGCTGCTTGAGGAAGCGCCGGCGAAGGAGGTCGGTGTGATTTTCTGATTTACTCATCGCATTATTCCGCTAGTTAGCATCGGCCGCGACAACGGCGATGCCGACAATCAGTTGTCTAACATTGTAGTCGGACTGAACAAAGTCCTCGTAAAGTTGGTCTAGTGTGTTGGGCCCAAACGCGTGAACTGGCTGTTTGACGAAGTGCTGGAACAGTTTTTCGATAAAGTTACGGTGAGCGTCGGCGCTGTTCACCAAATAGTTCGCCAAATCCTTAGCGCCCGAAAAGGGTATCTCAGTAGCCTCTGGTGTTACATAGACGGTCTTTGAGTCAATGGGTTTGTCTTTTTCTTTGTCACGGAAGCGTCCAACCGCGTCAAAGTTTTCGAGACTAAAGCCGAGCGGATTGATCACGCTGTGACAACCCTTGCAGTTAACCTCTTTGGTCTGGTGTGTCACGCGCTCGCGCGTGGTCATCGTTGGATCAAACTCTTCATCGAGAGGATCGACGTCCACTGGCGGCGCCTTCAGCGATCTGCCCAGCAGGCTTTTGGCGACGAAAACTCCCCGGTGAATGGGAGATGTGTTCTTGTAATAGGAAAGCCCCGTCATCACATAAGGGTGAGTTAAAATGCCGCAACGTTGGTCTGATTCGAAGTCTGTTTTTACAAATGTCTCATCGGCGTCGGCATCAATTCCGTAGAACTGCGAGATTCGATTGTCGACGTAGATTTTGTCAAACAGAAACAGCTGCCGGTAATCGGATTTCTCCGACCAGACAATTTCATCCAGCGATTTTTCGATTGAGGCGCGCAACGAGTAGATCAGCTCTTGGTCGAATCCGGGATAGACGGTTTCGTCTTTGGAGGCGTGTTCCGTTTTCTCCATTTCCAACCAATGGAAGAAGAACTCAGAAAGCTTCTGGTGAGTGCGCGGTCGATCCAGCATTCCCCATGCGTGATCTGTAATTCCCGGTCGATCTTTTAGCTCGTTTTTCGCCGCAGCCTGGCGGAGCCATTGGTCCGGAATTGAGTCCCACATCACGTTGGCCAATGTCGCGGCAATCGCGTTTTGGCGGGCGGCTCCAGACAAGGGGGCCGCCGATTCGACGGTGGACTGTGTTAAGTAAAGGAACTGAGGAGACTTCAGCGTTAGGAGAATGGAACGCTTGAGGGCGACCAGCGGGTTTGGCTCAGAGTTAAACTGGGCGTCGACAAAAGCCGCCAATTCGTCATCGGTTAGCTGACGGCCCAGTGCAATAGTCACGAATTTTTCGGCAAAGTCGCGGTGGCGTTTTCGCCTGCGATCGATCTTCTGCTGTTGGGTTAATTCGGGTGGTTGTTCTTTGGCTTTGTTGTTTTTTTTGTCATCGCCGCTGTTGAATTCCTCTTGCTTTTTCCCTCTTCTCTTCCTCTTTCTGGGCAATTTACCGACCGTCTCATCCATCATCTGTTCTAGGTTGGCTTCGACAAAGTTCATCGCCTCGATTGCCGCATGAGTGGTGGCGGCGTCCCATTGTTGAGAGATCGCTGTGCCACGCGCGTAACCAACGCTGCTGTCATCAGCCGGGAATTCGGTGTTGAACACCAGAGAGGCTGAAAAGTATGCCGGAGAAAGAGCCGATTCAGGAATGACCTCGCGCACGCCACCGGGAGGAATCCACTCAAGTTTCATGCCCGCTTTATCCTCGTTGAATTTAAACATGGTCAAATTCAACGGATAAGCTTGGCCGCCAGCAAGTTTTCTTGAGACTTTGAATTCAGTCTGATCGGTGGAATTGACGTTATTGTCAATTGTGTATTCTTCTTGGTTGACCGAGAGTCGAAACCCATTGGGGGAGGTGACGATAAACTCGTAGACGCCCGTTTCTTTGGCGATCAATCCTCCGTCCCAGAGAACCGAGAACTGAGATTTGTCTTTTAGTTTTTCCGGGGCAGGCGTTTTTTCGCCAAAGTCAAAATCGAGGGTCGGGTCAACCCGCTTTACTTTCGCGCCGCCTTTGTACAATTCGCGTGTGTCAAAATAACTGGCATTAAGCCCGCGTTTTTCGCCAGGGACACCTTCGTACTTTAGTTGCTTCATGATGTCGGCAACTGCGTTCTGATATTGTTGTACGGTGCGTCGGGAGAAGGCGATCTTGGGTGGATTGTTCCGCAATCGCGCGGAACGCGAGTAGAACGCGTTGTGAAGATATTGGCTAACTAGTCGCGCGTCCTCGCCGGTGCAGAGTTCGGGTTCGCCCTCTGGCATGGTGTCGGAAACATATTTGGCCAGTTCGACAACCGGCAAATCGCCTTCCAAAGGAGATTCGTAGATGCCCTCAACACCCTGCGCGGCATCACCATGGCAATCTGCACACGACGTCTCGTAGATCCTTTTGCCTTTAGCCAGAAGCGCTGGCAGATGGTCATTCGCGTTGACGTTTTGAGAGGTTGTAGCAGGCGGTTCACTTTCGGACGGTCTCTGAGGTTCTTGAGCCTCAGTAGACTCCAAGCCAAATATCAAAGCAGCCAACAAAAATGCGGCGCGTCGAACATGAGTTCTGCGGTTAAACAGCGAAGGCATGGTGCGAATGGTTGTTGCAGGAGCGGAAGATTGCTTGCATATTTGATCGTCCGTGTCTCATGGACGAAAGCAATCCATTTTCTATCCTGCTAAACTTCCTTGTGGCGATGCAGTGCCGCATATTCCCGGTCAATCGCCTCAACAATCAATCTTTTTGCCACGTCTACTTCAGCACACTGCGCGATTTTGACCCATTTCCCGGGCTCAAGATCCTTATAATGCGCAAAAAAGTGCTCAATTTGCTCGATCGTGATTTCCGGCAGGTCAGAGTAGCTATCGATTTTTTCGTAGCGACGGGTCAGCTTCGCTGAGGGAACAGCGATGATTTTCTCGTCGTGGCCGGCGTCGTCTTCCATTATCAGCACGCCCAAAGGCCGGCAGTTCATTACTGCACCCGGAACGATCGCGCGGGTGTTACAGACTAGGACATCAATGGGATCACCATCGGCCGACAACGTGTGCGGAACAAAGCCGTAGTTTCCCGGGTAGACCATCGAGGTGTAGAGAAATCGGTCCACGAAGAGTGTGCCGGAAACCTTGTCCATCTCGTACTTGATGGGCTGACCACCAATCGGGACTTCAATGATGACGTTAATGTCCTCGGGCGGATTGTCACCGATTGCAATATTTTCTATCCGCATAATTTCACGTTAGTGTGAACGAAGTAAAAGTGATTCTGTCCCTTTAAGATGATAGGGCTTGCATTTCATCGGCGAAAGATGGGTTTGGTAAATTACCAGTTTGTCTAATTGGATATAAAAAAAGCGAAGCCTTTAAACTAGGTAAAGGCTTCGCTTGCTATTTCAAATTGTCTTCAATGTCTACTTTGCTTCAGCCGTACAGGCTTTGACAATCGGCACGATCTTTTCGGCCAGCTTCACGACGGCCTCTTGGACATTTTCTTCGCCCAATCTTAGTACTTTCACAGTCTCCCAACCTTTTCCCTCAACGCCGTTAAGAGTGGTTCGGAATTCTTCGAAGGCTTCGATTAGACTTTCGTTGGCCTCTTCAGTCAAGCCGGGCATCGTTCCCTTCCAACGCCAATTAAGCTGGCACTGGCCTTTGTACATTTGAGAAACTGCACATTTACCAATGAACGCGCTGAACGTGCAGTAGTCCGATTTGCCGCGTGAAACTGACGTGTAGCTAACGTCGAGATCTGTGTCGGCGCACATTACTTCTTCGAGTGCCACGTAGGCATCGAAGGCGCGATCGCTCGGGCAGAGTCGTTCTGTTTCTTCGAGCCATTGTTCGCGTGTGATTTCAGTAGGTGGCATTTTTAAGAGACCTCGGTTACTTCTACGAATAGTTTGGAGCTGTTTTCAAACATTTAAGTTATGGTTTCATCATAACCCAAATTGGCGTTTTTCTCACCCCGGATGGCTGTTTTTTTCGTTGCGGCCAAGAAAACTCGTTCTAGATTGCCTATTGTCGGCGGTCTGCGGCGATCTATCGGTTGCAGACTGTCAGCCTCATTTTCAGCCGCTTTGAACATAAACGCAATTTGCTGGTCAACGTAGCCTTGCACTGTCGTTTAGACATCCGGTATTTTCGGATTAAACGGGAAATCGTATCCCAATTGTTACTATCTAGACCTCGGCGACGAAGTAGCTCATACCAGCGCTGAAGACCTGAATATCATTATTACGAAAGCAACGTGCTTCGGCATTTCTGGCAGGTCTGCCAGCTGATGCCGGAGTACCTGACCGAATTCCAACCGCGAACTTATGATCGACTATGGATATCAAAGCTAATGCTCGTAAGGGCTACATCACCAAGTTTCTTTTGATTGGGCTCGTTGGCTTGGCCATCGGCGGCTGGCATCTGGCCGATGCAATCGTCAAAGCGCCATCGATGCGCGAGCACGCTGATGCTTACCTCGAGATGCAAGGACCGGCGAACGAAAATGGCGACTACATGATCAGCGATGGCGATCTTCAGGAAGCTTGGCAAGCCTACGCAGAGCCGCGTGGCTTGTCACTCGACAAGCCAAAGCTT
>CAYTPS010000081.1:4696-15001 GCA_964439245.1 uncultured Pirellulaceae bacterium
TTATTGGTGGCGTTTTCACGTTGCTGGCCCTGTGGTGTTTGTTCAACGCTCTACCTACGATCGGGAAATGGATCAAATTAAGCGATGGGAAAGTGTCTGCCAAAGGCGGTGCCGAAATCGAGCTAAAAGACATCACGCAGATCGACAAGACGCGCTGGGAGAAAAAGGGAATCGCCAAAGTGTCGGCGACTGACTCTGACGGTAAAGTCCACACGATGGTGATCGATGATCTAATGTTCGAACGCGAACCGACGGACCAGATTATGGCTGAAATCGAGCGTGTTGCTGGCGTGGATAAAATTATCGGTGGCAAGTCAGAGGCGGAGTACGCCGTTCTCAAGCAAGAAAAAGAAACCAAACGCAAAGAACGGGAACAAGCGATGAACCAAATGGACGAAGAAGAATAAGTTTGTCCGTTGAATGCTCAGGTGACTGTTGGGGCGAACCAAAGTCCTTGCCGGGCTGCCGGCGGAAAAATTGACCGCTGAAGTATGGTATAATTTCTACCTTGGAAGTGTACCACGCCGCCGTCAGCAAAACTTAGGTTAATCCCGCTTAACCCATGGCCGATTTGAAAAACGTATCGTGCCCAAATTGCCACCAAAAGTATCGCTTGCCTGATTCGATTGAAAATCGAAAGGTGGTTTGCCGAGCCTGTCAGGTTGCGTTTACAGTTCCCTGGGAGGGCGCGGAAAGCGATAGCGGTGGATCCCCCGTAGAGCAAAGCCAAGCGAGTTTCGATGGAGGAATGTTTGACTCGATCGACGTCGACGATTTGCTCAACGCGAAAAGCTCAGGCCTGTCTCAGCGCCGTCGCGAGATTATCTCGCCAACAGACGATATGCCGAAACGGGACGCTCAAGAGGTCCAGCAAAAACAGGAAGAACCTGTTGCTAGGCGTGTAGATCCCGACGATGAAACGACGCCAGTGGAGCGTCCAGCGGCTCTTCCGATTACCGTTCTTGACCGCTCGAAAAAGAGGTCGAAACGCGATAAGAGGAAGAAGAAACAGAAGAAGGCTGCACCAGAGCCCGAAGATGAATCTGATTTTGTCGACGCCCAGTCGGATCCGTTTGAAGAGCGGAAAAAAAGCAACGATCCGATTGATCCAGAAGAGCAAGCCGTTTTTGACTACGTTCGGGCCGTCAACGGGCGGAAGAATACTTTTGCAATATTGATAGCGCTGGCGATTGCTGTTGGGATCGGCGGTTGGTTTGCCGTACAAGAAATCGATCGGCTGAAAACACCACTGACCCAAGAAGAACGCGATATTCTCGAAGACGAAGGCTTCCGACTTAAGGCTGTGCGAGGTCCGATGAAGGGGCAGTTCGCAGCACTCGGCAAAGGTGTGCCACGCGTTGGCGTTGTGCCGGGCATAAGACTGGATCAGTTTGGTCAGATAGAGCGAAAGTTTGAAAGAAAACGTGTTGAAGATAAATTCGATCCGAATGCTGCTTTTGGGAATGACCGTCAACCACGTAAACAAGTTAAACGCGAACAGCCTGTCGATCTCGACACGCGCGTTGTTGCCGAGAGAAAATCGAATTCGTTCAGCGTCGGCAACGGGAAGGGCTGGGGACCAGCTTTGGCCGTATCCCCAAGCAACGTAGTCTTTGTGCCAGAAGGCGATGGCTTGGGCTGTTACGACCTAGTTTCAAAAAAACAGCTCGACTACAAAACGGTTGGGCGATTGGCGGGTAGGTTGGACAGGATCAGTGCTTTAGCCGCCACACCTGACGCGCGGTTCGTAGTAGCGGGGTTTGACTCCGGCCGCATTAAGTTATTCCAACTCGACGAGCAGAGTAGGTTCTTCGAAATCGGTAGGCTGCGTCAAAAGCACTATAAACCGATTAGGCAAATCGTTTGCTCTCCCGACTCTAGCCTATTCGCGACCGTCGACGACGAGGGTCAGCTTGCTGTTTCGAACGTGACGTCAGGTGAAAACAAATGGAAGCGCAAGATTGAACCGTCGCAAGACGGGCCGCGCCAGCAGAGATGTTTGGATCTTGGGTTTTCCAGCGACGGCCAGCAATTGCTCATAGCGATGACAGATTCGGATCTGGTGTTAAACGCCAGCGACGGAAACGAGCTGATTCTCAAGAAGCGGCCGCCGAGAAAAACAGCGGTTATGGTGCCGAATGACCAGTTTGCGATCAGCTGTACCGAAAATGAGATCAGTGCTTTTTCCCTCAAGAGCGATGTAGAACTTTGGAAAAAGTCCATTCGAAAAACGCAAGCTCCTGTGATCGGGATCGATGCAAGCGGGACGAACGGGCTGTTCTTCGATGGAGGCAAATCAATCATTAGATTTGACTTGCAAACCGGCGATCTCATTGGACGACTGTCACCGGTAAACGGGTTGGGTCATCGGCCTGAAGCGAAACCGGTGGTCTCGGCAGATGGCAAATATTTGCTTTATGGTTCCCGTAGTTACCGCAATGGCAAACTACCCGTCAATCTGGTTGATCTTCCCCAAGGCGACCAAGTCGATTTGCCTCCCGCTTTGGCACTTCCGCCCCGTAGCATTCCAGCATTGTGGGACGCCCAAGAAGGGAAACGTTCACGAAAGCACATTCTTGTTGCACCACCGAATTCAGGGAAGAAGATCTCTGCAGTAACGCTCAACGACGACGGCTTGTTGTTTTATTCGACCGCATCAGGAAGTCTGAATGTTTACGATTGGACCAACGGTATTTTATTGCAAGAAATATCGATTGATTCCAGTAAGTCAATTTCTGCACTTGCCACTTGCGGAAAGTGGTTGGCAGTAGGTCTGAGCAGCGGCGGAATCCTATTGTACGAGGTCCAAGCGTCGGGACGTTTGAGATCTCATGGCGGTGTGTTTGGGCATGAGTCTGCTGTGGTCGGAATTCGGGCGATGCCTGTGAAGGAGAACAGCGAGGTAAAGGAACCCTGCTCGATTGCGTCGGTTTCACGTGATGGAAATTTGCGTGTTTGGGATATTCCATCGCGCGGCAGTCTGCTGAACGTCAAGACGTTTCGCGAGCCTCCTAATGAGCTGGTCGTGCTGGATGATTCCAAGATTCTTATTGCCAGTACGATTCGCTTGGCGACGGTGAATATCGATACGCAAAAAGTCACCGTGGAGGGATCACGAAAGGGAGGAACACGTGTGGCATTGTCGCCCGACGGGAAAAAACTCGCGTTCGTCAATCAGAATGCGATCAAAATCGCCAAAACGAGGACCGGAGTCGCGGGAGATCCGGTGCCACTTGAACAGGCTCCGGGGGCAATTCAGTTCACACGCGATTCAAGATTCTTACACGTTATTCTTCCCAATAAGGTTGGCGTCGTAAATTACAAGAATGGAAAAACGATTGACACGATTGATGCTGAGATCCGACCGCATACGGCCTTAGACACCATTTTTGCGTTGTCGTCTGAGGGGGCTTTAATGGCGGCAATCACCAAAAACGGGACGAAGATCATTGTTTTGCCGGTGGAGAAATAGGTCATGGCTGGATATCAAGACGCTGATGTGTACGCCGAGACCGATCGCGACAAACCATTGATGGTCTCGTCTCTTTCGACATTCAGCATGGTCATGGGGCTGGCGTCATTTTTCTTGTTAGTGTTGGTTGTTCCTGCTGTTGCAACGGCGATTCTCGCAATCGTCTTTGGGCATATTTCTGCTGCTCACGTTCGCGCGAATAAGGTCGAACTGTTGGGGTTGGGACGGTCGCGTATCGGATTGATACTTGGATATTTTTCTCTAGCCGCGGCCGTGTTCCTTTATCCCCAAATGGAGCGTGGGCGGTTGCTAGTTCGAGGAATGTTGGCGTCGGATCATTCAGCGGCCGTGGCAGACATCGCGCAATTCAGTGACGGGATATTGGGCCAGCACGAAAGAGAGGTGTACAAGAATCGCGAGTCATCCAGAGGGGATAGTCCTTTCACTGAAGAGATGGCGAAGGATTTTCGGCGCGAGCTTAAGTCGGTCCTTCACGACTCCTTAGAGCTCGAGGACGGAAAAGGCCTTCTGTGGGACGCGTCACGCCTAAGATGTCATTGTTACCAGAATACCGGCGTGGTGTTTTTCGTTCGAGAACCGGGGCTGGCTGGTTTTAACGATGCTGCACTGGACATGCTGACTCGTTCAGCTTGGCGAGTGGCAAGTGAAACGGTGCGCGATTCCGGAGAATTTGCTGACAATCTCCCAATGGCAGTCTGCATTATGGGCAAGCGACGGTGTCAGGCATTTGTCATGGGGAAGGCGTTAAATGTCGATAAACACCCCGAGGAACCTATCTATTTGGGTTCTGACTCCGCCAATATTCTCCCACTCTTAAAGTAAAACCCCCAAAAAATCAGGGGTAAGCAGTGTCGGATTTGGCTTGTGCATTTGTACCAAGGGGGAACTGCGTCACAGCGGCAAAGCGCCGCGGATAATCTTTGTAATCTCGTGAAACTATTTAATCGGCAGACTGAAGGGAAGTAGCTCCCTACAGTCCGTACAACCGACAAGGAAGATTTCTGATTGCCACAACGAGTATCCGCCTCTGGGAATCCCCGTCTGAAGCTGAAGAAAGCCACGGCCTCGCACACAAAATATGTCACTTTTTAAAAGCCAAAATGCGACCGATGCAGCAGAAGCTGCTAGGCTGTCCGCAAACATCGATAACGACCCAAGATTGGGGCGGCTCGATCAATATCTAATCGGCTACATGTTGTTCTGGGGCTACTTGGCGGTCTACGGCATGCTGGTCGGAACTCCGTTCGCCGTGCCAATGTTCTGCGTCTTCAGCAGCTGCGTTGGAGGATGCCTTTTGTTTCTGTTGAGAGCGCAGTACTTCTCTCGACATCGGCTCGCCAACTCATTCTTGTTGGTTTCTCTTGCCTCATTGCTGTGCTATTGCAATCTAAATCCCTCCGGACTCACCAAAGCGCAGTTCTTCTTTCCCGTGGTTTGCTTAATCGCGACACAACTCAAGGGACTTACGACAGCAATACGTTGGTATGGGCTCGTGATTGTCGTTACTTTCTTCAGCTACTACCCTTTTCTCGCTGGCGTCGACCACACACCGATGAGCGATCCCTTTGGGGTCTTCGTTTTCAATATGCTGCTCAGTTTTACGATGATGTGGCTCGCGGGCGAGGCTGAACACTACTTCAGTGTTTTCTCCTCTGCTCAAAACCGACTGACCGACACGCTGCGTGAGAATGCTCGTTTGCTTGAACTGGCCGAAGAAACTGCTGGGGTTGGGCACTGGCGTTGGGATCTAAAGCATGAGCAGTTTGAGTTTTCCAATGAGCTTTCTCGGATTTTGGGTATCACTGACAAAATGGTCCCAAGTATTGGATTGCTGCTAAACCGGTTTGCAACGTCAGATGCCAACCGACTCTATGACGCGTTACAGTGCGCGCGAGAGGATGGCACGCCCTTCGCCGTCGATCTTGCTTTTGAGGAAGAGATCAACGACGTCAAATATGTCTCGGCAAGGGGAATCTGCCAGTGTAATTCAGAAGGCCAAGTCGATTACGTTTTTGGCGTGATTCGCGACGACACAGCGCTCAAGAAAGCGACATCGCGGCTTGCTCAGAAAGCGAAAGACCTCAAAAAGCTGGCCAGTTTTGATCCGCTGACGGGGTTGGCGAATCGTTTTGCGTTTCGGAGACACCTGCATCGGGCGGTACGAACGTCCGTTGAAACCCGTAGTCCAATGGCTCTGCTTGTTCTGGATATGGACGGGTTTAAAGAGATCAACGATATGTTGGGGCACTCCGTCGGTGATTTAGTGCTGAAGCGGACGGCAAGCAGAATTCGAAAAGTGGTTGGTAGGAAAAACGTCGTCTCCCGACTCGGCGGCGACGAATTCACGGTGATTCTACGGACCATCGAATCTGAGGAGGAAGTTGTCGAGATTGGTAAGAGGATCGTTGCCGAGATTCTACGGCCAATGTTCTTTGAGAACAACGAAATGCATGTCGGTGCCAGTGTCGGGGCAAGTCTCTGTCCGGTGAATACCGAGCGATCCGATGAGCTGTTTACGTTTGCCGATACGGCGATGTATGCTGCGAAATTTGGCGACAAGGACGTGGTGCTCTATAACACCCGGATGACCGAAGAATTGATTTCCCGGAAACGCGCTGAAAGCAAGTTGTCGACCGCGCTCGAGCGAGATGAATTCCATCTGGTCTATCAACCACAGGTCGACATCGACAGCGGCCAGATTAACGGGTTCGAGGCGCTTGTTCGGTGGAGCCAGAACGGGCAGGTTGTCTCGCCTGCTGAATTCATCCCAATGCTCGAAAGCACTGGGCGAATTATCGATGTAGGCAACTGGATTATAAAGCGGGCCTGTCAACAGGCGGCTCAGTGGGCCCGTCAGGGGCACGTGTTCACGATGGCGATTAACATCAGTCCAATGCAGTTCCGCGAAGACGGATTCGTCGACACGGTTAAGGACGCGATTATCTCAAATGGTTTGAAACCGGAATTCATTGACATTGAGATCACTGAAACAATGTTGATCGCCGACGTTGGCCAAACCTCTGATAAGTTGGCACAACTGCGTGAGTTCGGCACAAAAATCAGCATCGATGATTTTGGAACAGGCTACTCATCTTTGGCATACTTGAAGAGTTTCCCTATCGATCGGCTGAAGATCGATAGGACGTTTATCAAGGATATTCCCCAACATGATGATGGAGTCATCGCGACGAGCATTATCGTGCTTGGGCAGAGCCTTGATCTGGAGGTTTTGGCTGAAGGCGTCGAAACACAGGCTCAGTTCGATTTTCTTAAGCAAAACATCTGCAATTCGTACCAAGGGCACCTATTCAGTCCGCCAGTTGATGCGAAGCACTGCGAAGAAATGTTGACCAGCCAGGCGGCACAGGCCGCGGAGAAACTCCAGTCAAAACAACTCGGCGACCCCGAAGTCGGAATTGTCGGAGAATAACAACCGTTTCAATTCTCAGGGGCGGGGGCGGCGGTTGCCACGTTCAGGCAACGTGGTCTAACATATTTGCTTAGGAGCCAAATCGTAACGCGTCCGGATCTGATTATCGATGTCTGAAAGTGAAACGCCAAACTACCCGGCGGTCCCCGTTTCCGAAATTACGAAACGATGTTGGTTTTTGGCAGGCGCGACGGCCAGCGGGAAATCACAAGTAAGCCTTGAATTAGCCGGCCGAATCAATGCTGAAATTGTCTCAATGGATTCGATGGCGATCTATCGCTTGATGGACGTTGGTACTGCCAAACCCACCGCTGAACAACGAGCGTCCGTACCGCACCACTTGGTGGATATCGTTGACCCTGACGAGATGTTCAGCACTTCTCGGTATCACCAAATGGTCCATGAAGTGGTCCCGGAGATCTGGTCGCGCGGAAAAGAAGTATTGTTTGTGGGCGGAACTGCGCTTTATCTCAAGGCCATTTTACGCGGGTTGTTCCAAGGCCCGCCGGCGGATTGGGAATTTCGCAAGGAGATCGAGGCGGACCTTGAGGAGTTTGGCGACGAATATCTGCACCAGCGGCTTGAGCTGGTCGATCCCGTGTCGGCTCACAACCTTCATCCGAATGACCATCGCCGAATCATTCGCGCTTTGGAGGTCTTCAAGACCACGGGACAGCCGCTCAGTCACCTTCAAATGGAATTCGACCAATCGACTGCCGAGGAGGACTGTCGAGTTTTCGCTTTGCGACACGCGCGGCCGATTCTGCACCAGCGCATCGAGCAGCGTGTGACCACGATGTTTGAGAAAGGGCTGCTGGACGAAGTGGCAGAAATTCGCCGAAAATTTGACACGCTCTCCAGAACTGCGGCTCAAGCAGTAGGCTACAAAGAAGCGATGGAGCATCTTGATGGAAGAATGTCGATGGAGGAGGCCGTTGAGCGTATTCGCATTCGGACGCGGCGATTTGCCAGGCATCAAGAAACATGGTTCCGTGGAATGACCGAGTGCCGAATGGTGGACCTTGATGAGGACTTTGAGGTCGGTAGAACAGTCGAACGTCTAATTGATTTGGCGAAAACAGTTGCGTGAGTTGCGAGAACCTTTCGACCCTACCGTGGCCTTGGCTTTGCACACCGTCCGCAACGCTGGCGGCTCTCTTTCTTTTGAGGAAATCAAATTCCCGATGCTTGTACACTTGGACTCCAAAAACCAGTGGGTTAAAGTATCGGGGTAATTTCACCGCCATCAAACCCATAGGTTCGGCTGTGAATCAGCCCGTACGTGGCAAAAATCGCTGAAAACCCTTTATCGCATGAAGATTGCCTTACTAGATATTTATGAAACCGATTAAAAAGCTGCTTGTTGCAAACCGAAGTGAAATCGCTATCCGAGTGTTCCGAAGTGCAACTGAATTGGGGCTCAGCACCGTTGCCGTTTACGCTCACGAGGATCGTTACGCCTTACACCGTTTCAAAGCCGATGAGGCCTATCAGATTGGTGGTCCGGGCGAACCAATTAAGTCGTACCTGAACATTCCAGCGCTGATTCAGTTGTGCTTGGATCACGACGTTGATGCGATTCACCCTGGATATGGTTTTCTCTCAGAGAATCCTGAATTGGCCAAAGCTTGCCAAGAAAATGGCATCGTCTTTGTTGGGCCAACTCTCGATACGCTTCAGAAACTGGGTGACAAGACTTCGGCACGTTTGATCGCCAAAGCCGCCAACGTCCCGGTGCTCAGCGGTACCGATGCGGCGATCGTCGATGTTGAGTCGGGCCGCAAGCAAGCCAGCGAGCTCGGATATCCTTTGATTCTCAAAGCGTCACATGGTGGCGGCGGACGCGGGATGAGAGTCGTTCGAACCGAGGAGGAATTTGACGCTGCGTACGAACAAGCCTCGCGTGAATCCCTGTCGGCATTTGGCAGTTCCGAAGTGTTTGTCGAAAAATTCATCGAACACGCTCGACATATTGAGATTCAACTTCTAGGCGACACGCATGGAAACCTAGTTCACCTGTATGAGCGCGACTGCTCGGTGCAGCGGCGGCACCAGAAGGTCATTGAGATTGCCCCGGCGCCTAATTTGCTTCCCGGGGTTAGACAAGCGCTGTGTGACGCGGCGATTGCGATTGGTGAAGAGGTTGGCTACCAAAATGCAGGCACCGTTGAGTTCTTGGTCGATGCCGACACGAACAAGTTTTACTTCATCGAGGTCAATCCACGCATCCAAGTGGAGCACACGGTCACCGAAGAGGTGACAGGCATCGATATCGTAAAAACACAAATTATGGTCGCTCAGGGATTGCCGCTGACCGACGAGGCGATCGGACTGGTCAGCCAAGACTCGATTAAGACAGAGGGCTTCGCGCTGCAATGCCGGATCACGACCGAAGATCCCAGCAACAGTTTTATGCCTGACTACGGCCGCGTGGTGCATTACCGTTCTCCGGGCGGTGCGGGCGTCCGATTAGATGCCGGTTCGGCGTATTCGGGAGCCGTGGTTAACCCGTTTTACGATTCAATGTTGGTGAAGCTTTCGGTTCGCGGCAGCCGTTTCTCCGACGCCATCCAGCGTGCGAAACGTTGTTTGATGGAGTTTCGTATTCGGGGCGTAAAGACCAACATCCCATTCTTGCTTAAGGTGCTGGATCATTCTACCTTCATCAACGGCGATTGTACGACTCGATTCATCGATCAGACGCCCGAGCTCTTCGATTTCCCCGTCCGACAGAACCGAGCGACGAAACTGTTGTCGTTTCTTGGCGACGTCATTGTTAACGGGAATGAGCTGGTTAAAGGACGCGCCGTTGCCACTCGGCGAGATCCGGCTCCCGTTCCAAGTTTTGATCGGACCGCAGCGGTTCCTCAAGGTACACGCGACAAACTCAAAGAACTGGGACCCGAGAAATTCTCCCAATGGGTGAGAGAACAAAAACGACTGTTCATCACCGATACGACTTTCCGTGATGCACATCAGTCGTTGCACGCAACACGTTTTCGCTCCCACGACCTGCTGAATGTCGCCAAAGCGTACTCGATGCGGGCGTCGGACTTGTTTTCTCTTGAAATGTGGGGTGGAGCGACTTTTGATACCTCGATGCGTTTCTTGAAAGAGGATCCTTGGCAACGGTTGGCCGACATTCGAGAGAAGGTTCCCAACATTCTGCTGCAGATGTTGCTGCGTGCGTCCAATGCGGTCGGCTATACGAATTACCCAGACAATGTCGTGCAAGCTTTCGTCAAAGAAACGGCCGATGCGGGACTGGACGTGTTTCGTGTTTTCGATGCGCTCAACTGGACGCCGAACATGAAAGTCGCGATGGACGCTGTGTTAGAAACAGGAGCCATTTGCGAGGCATCGATCTGTTACACAGGTGACA
>CAYTPS010000082.1:0-5502 GCA_964439245.1 uncultured Pirellulaceae bacterium
CTTTCGCGCTGATCGACGATGGTTGGGTTCTGCGCAATGAAATCATCTGGAACAAACCCAACCCTATGCCAGAGAGCTGTAAAAATCGCCTGACGAAAGCTCACGAGCAGGTGTTTCTGTTCACCAAGAAGCCAAGCAAATATAAGTTCAATCAATTGAAGGAACCCGCCGTTTACGCTGGCGTCTCACGCGGTGGATCGACCAACCGATACGAGCAAAACGAATCGGGCATGGACGCGAGGACCTACGACTCTCGTAACAAGCGCGATGTGTGGACGGTACGACCTGCGACGCTACATGGTTATCACTCGGCTATCTTTCCCGACGAACTGATCGCGCCTTGCATCGAAGCGGGCTCCGATCCGGGAGACGTTGTCTTGGACCCATTTTCCGGAAGCGGCACCACGGGCGTCGTCGCACGAAGACTTGGCAGGGACTATGTTGGCGTCGAACTATCAGCCGAGTACGCGGAACTCTCCAAGAAGCGTATCAGCGGGGCTTGGAAACTTAAACGGCCAACCACGTTGCAGACATGGCACAAAAACTACCAGTTGACCGCCGAGGCTCTTGAGCTTAGCGAAGAAGAAAAAATCCGCGCCGCGCACGAAGAGATCAGTTTAGTACTGGACGGTCAGCGTGAGGAGACCTGTCATTGGAATGATGCCATCGACGAATTGCTGGGGGCTTCAAGTGCCTCCTACCTGCGTTTGGTTGCCGCCGCGGAAGATCCTGACCTTATCAAGGGGTTCGATGAACTTGTCGAACAAGCAACCGGCCACGAGATGTATGCGCCTCTTTTGGCAAGTAACGGCAATCCTGAAACAGCATTGTTTGACGCGCTGAAGGAGGGCAAACGTAAGCTGCCGCTTTTCGAAGACGCATTGGATGAATTTGCCGCCGATTGGTTTGCGCGGAGCTAATACGAAGAAGCCACCACAGAGACTACCTTGTCTTGCTACTTCGGCTAGATAGACTCACTTGGCCTCGCTACTTTTCAGGACCATGCCGGCTTGTCAGCAACAAATTCGACCCGCTCGCCGGTTGCTGGATGGTCGATCTCTAACTTCCACGCATGAAGGCACATTGGGGCATCATCTACATCCAACGTTTGAATTGTCTCATCCTTTGTAGACGCGTT
Source organism: uncultured Pirellulaceae bacterium (assembly GCA_964439245.1). GTDB lineage: Bacteria > Planctomycetota > Planctomycetia > Pirellulales > Pirellulaceae > Mariniblastus. The sequence goes on from CAYTPS010000082.1 coordinate 1,139, forward strand.
GTACGCAGGGTCGCCAACGATTGGTAAGCCGAGATCAGCCAAGTGGATGCGAATCTGATTGGTGCGGCCCGTTTGAGGACGACACAGAACAAGGGTTTTTCCGTCTTCACGGCGCTGGAGCACTTCGAATTCCGTGAGTGCCTCCAAACCATCGTCTGACACCGCGCGTGTTCCTGCGGCGGACGCATCTTTGCCAATTCGGGCCTCACAGCGGAACTGATCTTCTTCCGCTGTACCATCGACCAACGCAAGGTACGTCTTGGCAACGGTGCCTTCAGCGAACTGAGGAAAAATCTTTTGCGCATGACGCTTCTTGGTGGCATACAGCACAACGCCGGTCGTATTGGCATCCAATCGATGCGTCTGTCGCAGTTGCCGGTCGTCGTAGACCAGCTTCAAAAAATAGCCAAGCGTATTGCGATTAAAACGACCGCAAGGATGCATTGGTAGTGGTGCGGGTTTATTGACGACCACCACTGCTTCGTCCTCGTAAATGATCTCAACTTCATTACTGACCGAGGGCTCGGTGGTCTCGGGCGTGCGATGTTCTACTCGCCACCCCGACCTAACGACGGAATCCGAATTGAGTACCGTTTCTTTGAAGCGGATACGGCCCTGATCGAGTCGCTCCTGCCAGAAGTCTCGATCCAGATTGGCGTGCATCCCCAAAAGGAAATCCATCACGGGCTTCTGATCAAACCGCAGCGGAACGTTCATCGGCCTCACATTGTCATAAGGCTGGCTACCTGGCAGAGGAACGGTGGCAGCACGAATCTGCTCGGTGCGCTGTAAAGCGGCCGAACGCAATTTCACTTCCTCATCCTGATAGCAGTGCCCACAAGTGTTGGGCGGATCGTAGTACTCAGACTGTTGATCTTCTTTGGTCAACACACGTTGGCAAGCGTAGCACTGCTCATAGTCAGATTCGGCCAGCGTCGAATCGACGGCAACGCGTTTGTCGAAGACAAAGCACTCGCCATCATAGTGATCGCCGCCCACTTCTTCAAAGTAACGCAGAATGCCGCCGTCGAGCTGATAAACTTCTTCAAACCCCTCTCGCTGCATCAAGGGACCGGCTTTCTCGCATCGGATACCGCCCGTACAGAACATCACCAACGGTTTCTTTCGCGCTTCTTCAGGGAGTGATTCGATCGCTTCAGGAAATTTTCGGAAATGATCAACGCCCACTGGAACCGCTTGGTCGAATGTCCCGACTTCAATCTCGTAATCGTTCCTCACGTCCAACAGCGTGATGTCGCGGCCCTCATCAAGCCATTTCTTTAGCTCGGCAGCTTTGAGTTTCGGACTGGTCCGCACAGCAGGGACGATAGACTCAACGCCCATCGAGATTATCTCTTTTTTCAGCCTAACGAGCATCCGGCTGAACGGTTGATGATCACTGAGACTTTCCTTGACCGGAAGATCGTGAAAATCGGGATAGTTGGTTTCGACGTAGTGCAGAAATTCGTCGATCGCCGCGCGCGAGCCGGCGACGAACATATTGATGCCCTCGAGCGAAACTAAAATAGTTCCTTTGAGTTCTAAAGACTTACACTTGGGCAGCAAGTCTGCTTTTACAGCGGCAGGATCCTCGATCGGCACAAATTTATAGGCTGAAATATTGACGTACTGCGTTTTCATCGTGGGTGCGTTTTCGGCTTCGGTGAGGTTAGGTACCACGTATTGTGTTCTTTAAAGCTAAACGGGAGAAAAAAAGCAAAAGAAAGGTATCGCATAAACGAATATAGTATAAAGGAATCTGATTTCTGTGGAATCGCGTCTGAGTCGCGGTCGATGATCAGATTAACCCATTTCTGATTTTACACCTCAGATTATTCGAGCCTATAGCGCATCTGCCGAGTGTTTAAACTCATTTCCCAAACGCAGCCTCATCTGAACTATGTCGAGAAAACAGAACCCTTATCACTTGTGGCTGGGCTTACCGGCTGAGGTTGTTTCGCCCGACTTTTTTCAGTTGCTTGGCATCTCCGCGGATGCGACCAACGACAAACAGATCGCGGCATCGGCTCGCACCAACGCGGAGAAGCTGCTTGATCGTTTAAAACAAGTATCCGTCAAAAGTGAATCCGAAAAAGCGATCCGCGACAAGCTCAAGTCGCGCATTGTGACGGCTCACAAGACGGTCTCCGACCCCGCCAAACGAAAACAATATGCGGCGGCATTGGCATCAAAAAAAGCCGGGGGGGCCGCGCCCACTGTATCCGCGCCGCCCACGCGCGCGTTGGAAACCCCATCGCCCCAACCACCAATCCACTCGTCGCCGGAAATCCCAAAAGCAATCCCCTTGGCGAAGCCCATCGATTCCGGGTCACCGGCGGCCAAAACCGCACCTCAAGACTCCGGTCGCTTCGATGGCCTCGAGGATGAGGAGGTTGTGCGTGTACGTCCCGTTCGCGCCCGAGGTAAGCGAAGCTCCGTTGTCCCGATCGTCGTCACCCTGTTGATCATCACGGTGATCGGTGGACTAGTTTCACTGCTGGCCAAATACAACAACGTCTTTGATGTGTTGGCCAAGAGAGACCAAGGGGCAAACGCAGCAACAGCCAATTCCATTGGCGACGTGGGGCCAGCCAATGGCTCTCCTGAATTAGTTGCCGATTCCGATGCCGCCACAGAACCGCTTCGAGTGCCAGAGAATTTCCAAGCGTTATCCGATGCACAGAAGCAAGATACCGACGACCGACCTGCAGACGACCAATTCTCCGATGAATCGCCTGACGCAAAAGCGACCGGAAGTGGCATGATGGAAACGGGCGAAGCAAGCGTGAGAGAGGTTGCTGAAAAAGAGCAGGCGATGCCCGAGGAAAAAGTCGCAGCCCCTCCAACTGATGCTCCCGAAGCGACGGCCGAAGAAAGGGCTGCTTCGGCGACGGTAGCGCGGGTCACGACTAACATGGTGCGTCAGGCCCTTCTCCGTCGCGACATTCCGGCGGCACAAGAAGCCAATCAGCGAATCAAGAGCCTTATTGAGGGTTTCGGTTTACCAGATCAAACCGCTCAACTGGCGCTCGAGAAAGAGCACGCAACAAACGAGCAAATGATTGCCCATCTTGAGGTTTTCCTTGGCCAGCTAAGGTCGGCCGCCATTGAAATGCCCGGTGGTCAGGACGTTCAGGTCGGCAAGTTGATCATGTCCTTAGTTGACGCGAATCCAACAGCGGTAACGCTTCGCCGTGCTGGTCGCAACGATGTCATCCCGTACACAGATCTGCCGGTCAGCGTTGCAATTGTGCTAGGTGAGCAAGGATCCAAAGCCAGCATTCCGAAATGGAATATGGCAAAAGCTGCGGCTCTGGTAATCCACTCCCGGCACAATCCTGAACTGTTCGACAAAGCCGATCCCTTTCTCAAACAATCCATCTCCGATGGCTACGATGAAGAATGTCAGGTCATCACGGATTACTGTGTCGGCGACATGGCCTTGAGAGAACCTCCTGTCCCTGAATCGCTTCCGGCGGACCTAACTTCCGAAGAAGTAACCACACTGCTAGAAGGCTTTCGGGCTGACAACGGCTACACCAATCCAACTCGTGTGAAGCCAAACCAATCCGACGAGTTGCTGGAGTTCTTGCTGACAGAGTTGACCGAGTCTGATGAACAACGTAGAGCTCATCTAGCGGAAGCCATTGCAATCGCGGCACAGCACAAGCAATTCGACGCGCTGCTTTCGGCAGCGGGCGAGCTATACCGGCTTTCTACCGCTGCTAACGTCAAGGACACGCTCGTTGTGCCGCTCAACCGCTGCATGCGTTCGGACATGTCCGCCTCTCAAGCCCGCCATTTGGTGCATACGATTATTGGCTTAACGAAACAACTTGCCGGACTTCAGAGTTTCGAAGAAAAGGCCAAAGGCAAACTAATCAAGCACGCTCAGACGCTGGTCGAAGAGTTTAAGTTTTCCGAACTGGCTCCCAAGGTCAGAGAGCTGGCCGAGCAGTAGATGTACCCGACCGCTTTAATATGTGTAGCCGAGTATACCTAGTGTTGTTTCAAACCTGAAATCAATAGTTTGATGGGTGCCATGCTTCACGCTTGCGTGAGCATGCTTATTCCGGCGTAGGGGTTCCGGCGTTTAAGAGACCATCGAGCAATCACTTGATTTGTCCGTTTTTGTAGCCGAAAGCACGGTTGATCTAAGCGTGCCCCGCTGAATGCTTGGCCGCTTTCATCGCCAAAAGTTTCTTCTGATAGCGACCTTGCACAATGTCAACGATCACCAGCACGCCAATCACAAAGTAAAACGTAGTCTTCGTCATCGGTGTAACGTGGTTGCCGAAGAAAGACAGATGGGCCAAGTGTCCGCCTTCGCTGACGAGCATGACACCGACGATGAACAAAATGAA
>CAYTPS010000082.1:5512-7622 GCA_964439245.1 uncultured Pirellulaceae bacterium
CACCTCGTACATTCGATTCTTCTCCAAGAATGCGGAAATTGTGTCGGCCAGCACGATCATCAGAATACCGCCAACCACAATCGCAATTGCCATCACCCAAAAGACATGCGTCAGAGCCATCGCGCTAAGAATTGAATCGAATGAGAAAACCAAGTTCATCAACACAATCCAAAAGATGACTGAAAACACGCTCTTTGGTTTCTTCTCTTCTTTGTGCCCGTGCTCCTCCAGCGTCACCATGTGCAACACCTCTTTGACCGCGGTGTAGAGAATGAATGCACCACCGGCAAGTACGATCAGGCTATGACCGTTGAAGTGGCCTTCCACGCAGGGATTCAAAAACGCCGGCACGTCAAACAATTTGTCTTGAAACAACTGAATCAGCTGAAGCAACACTAGCAGCAATCCAATCCTGAGAAAAATCGCCAATCCAATCCCCCAAAGACGCACCATCTTTTGCTTGTCCGCCGGAGCGCGTCTCGACTCAAGTGAAATGTACAGAAGGTTGTCAAACCCCAATACGGCCTGCAACAAAATGAGCATCAACAGGGTAACCAAATTCGCAATGATCCCCGGGCTCGGTTCATCGCCGTGCAACTCGCCAGCACGGGCCTTATCCGAGTGGCCATCGTGCGCTCCGTGATCCGCGGCATCGACTGTTTCAGTCTTAACAGCGGACGTTTCCACCGCCTCTGAAACATCAGTAGCGACAGCGGAATCAGCAACCATCGGAATCCATGCGGAGGCTTGATTGCGTTCGAAGCAGTCGGCGACAAACACTCCGACAAGCAAAATTGCGGTGACATAAATCAAAGGTTTCACAGAGCGATACATCAACGGCCTCGAAAAATGCGACTAGAGAGGATGGACAACAGGGTTGGAATTTAAAAATTTCAGCCCGCTGTGACCACCCCAAAGTTGCACGAATCGGCGATCCGATGCCCTCAAGGCCGCAAAACACCGCTACCCCCGCGAGGATTGAAGCAATTGAAGTCGGTAAGGTTTGATCGCAGGCCTATAGCCGCGCTCCGGCCCGCGGATTGGATTGGCTGAACCCCGTCACCTTCCACTGATCATCGACCATTTCCAGATCGAGTTCCACTTCTCTTTGAAATGGCCCTGCGTTGCTGCGATAACGTCCTGAACCAAACACCACGAAATTGATCGTGGCTGTTTTGGGATCGCTGCCGTCGTTTGACTCAAAATTCTTCACGCCAACAACCCGTACATTCTCGAAAGTGATATCGTCAAGTATTCGCTTCGCCTCTGCGATTTTTTCAACTTTATCGGGTTTGATTAGGCCAATTAGATATGCGTCGTCGTTACGGCAACCCGCACGGGCAGCCTCATAGACCATCGCATGAGCTTTTTCTTTATCGGTGACTACCATGCGTTCGATTGTTGCGATCCCAACGGTAAAGGCCGTCACCGCAAGCGCGAACATCAACATGATCTTTTCGCTAGAGTAGAAATACAGCCCAAACATGCAAATCGCCAAGAAGCCTCCCATGATAGTTGGCAGCAAAGCGTCCTCGGTGAACCACTCAATCATTGAACGGCTCCTTTCGTTGAAGTCTTGAAGTTGGTTCTTGCACCGGTCCGTACCCATTGGATTGGCGAAAGGTTGAAAAAAAATTTAGATCGCTGACACAAACTTGCATCAACTCTCACCCTTTGGGCAAAGCTCGATAGAAGCCGTCTTCAACAACTACGCGCACGCCGACGCCGAACAACTTGCTGAGATTCTCCTCGGTTAGCACCTCGGACTTTTTGCCGTCGGCGAGGATGCGCCCCGAATCAAGCAAAACTACTCGATCGATTTCCGGAGGAATCTCGTCAATGTGATGCGTCACCTGAACCACCGTTTTGCCCCGCTGAACCAACTGCTTGACGGTTCTCAAATAGTGAAACTTGGACGCAAGATCCAACCCGGCAGTAGGTTCATCAAACACCAACGCTTCAGGATCATGGACCAACGCTCGTGCCAGCAAAAATCGCCGCTGCTGACCTGTCGACATTTTCCGAATTGGCTTTTCCTGCAAATGATCAATTCCCAGGTCAGCCATAAGAAATTCGGCTCGGTCAATCTGGTCCTCGGTTAGTTCTGACT
>CAYTPS010000082.1:7632-14983 GCA_964439245.1 uncultured Pirellulaceae bacterium
CGTGCCCAAGGGTCGTCACAAATCCTGACAGAACAACTTTCCGGCCGGTCGTATCGGGAAAGAACGTATTCTGCAGATCCAATGAAACGATCCCCAGCCGAAATCTTAGCTCCCAAACGTTCCAACGCGGTTCACCGAAGATCTTGAACTCACTTGCGGGATCAACGAAGGGATATAGTTCGCGTGTGATCAGTTTCAGCAACGTTGATTTCCCCGCTCCGTTGGGGCCAACGATCGCAGTACTTTGCCCAGTGCAGATCTTGAGATCGAGACTATCGAGCGCTGTTGTTTTCCCTCGAAACACCGTCACGTTTTTGCAGGAGAGTATCTGATCCATAGCTTTCGTCGAAGATTTAGGGCGGCAGTAACGTCTTTTCTTTGTTCGCGGAGTGCGACAGTTTACTTGCTTGTGTGCATCGGCGAAATCCCGCAGAGTTGACTTCCAAGCCGCATAGGGCCCGGTGAAAAAATCTGATACGATACACTTAGGACACGATACGTTCAGTTATCGCTAAAGACTTTTGCTCAACTCAACATCGAACGGACTGACGATGAAACGGTTTGCCCTTCTTACTATTCTGGTCGCCCAACTCATAGTGGCCTCAACTGCTTTGGCTCAATCGGATTCTGACAAGACACTCGACCAGAAATCCTTCGACACCACCGTCCGGCCGCAAGACGACTTGTACCAATTCGTCAACGGAACATGGTTGGCCGAAACTGAGATCCCGGCGGACAAGTCGAACTACGGCGCATTTACCAAGCTGGCGGACCTGTCGCAGAAGCGCTGCCGCGAAATGATCGAAACGCTGTCCACTCAGCAGCATCCCGACGGCAGCGATGCTCAGAAAGTCGGTGCGTTCTACAAAAGCTTCATGGATGTGGACACTGCCAACGAAAAGGGAATCGCACCGCTGCAAGACGAGCTTGAGAAGATCAATGCTCTCGAGGACACCGCGTCGATGATCAATCACCTGGCGCATTTGACCACTATTGGTGTAGATGTCCCGCTCGGGTTGTATGTTTCTCAAGACGCGAAGAACTCGACCGCCTACGCCGTTCACTTTATCCAAAATGGTCTAACACTTCCTGACCGCGACTACTACCTAAAACACGACAAGAAAACCCTGAAGGCCCAACTGGCACTGTTGGATTTTGCGGAAACTATTTTCGCGGCTGCCGAAATCGAGGGCGGTGAAGCGGCTGCCGTTGCAGTTCTGGCAATCGAGGCGAAGATGGCCAAGGCTTCTTGGCCGCGCGTTAGAATTCGCAACGCCAACGAGCGGTACAACAAGTTCACCAAGGACCAATTCAATGAGATTGTTCCAGAGGTTGACGCCGCGGCTTGGATGAAACTGCTGGGAATTGATGCGCCGGAATACGTCATCGTCAACACGCCAAGTTTCTTCACGGAATTCAAGACGATTGTCGCTGAAACAGAACTTTCCGATTGGAAATCCTATCTCAAGTTCAAATTAATCAACGCCTATGAACCTTATCTCTCGGATGCCTTTGTGGATGCCGGATTTGAGCTGTTCAAAAAGGAATTAGCTGGCGTTGAAGAACAGAAACCGCGTTGGGAACGCGGCGTGGCCTTGGTTGCGGGTCGAGGTGGTTTTGGCGCATTGGGTGACGCGGTTGGGAAGCTGTACGTCGAACGTTACTTCAAGCCCGAAGCCAAAGCAAAGATGGATCAACTGGTCAAAAACCTTTTAAAAGCATTCGGAGATTCAATTGGTGATTTGACTTGGATGGGCGATGAGACAAAAGTCAAAGCACGAGAGAAGCTCAGTAAGATCCGCACAAAGATTGGCTACACGACGAAGTGGCGATCGTACGAAGGGCTAAAAGTCGACGTACAAGACCTCGTTGGCAACGTGATGCGTTCCAACGAGGTTGAATTTCGGCGGGGCATCGAAAAACTAGGCAAGCCGATTGACCGAGAGGAGTGGGGCATGACCCCACAGACGGTTAACGCCTACTACAATCCGACCAAAAACGAAATCGTTTTCCCCGCCGCCATTTTGCAACCACCGTTCTTTGATGTTGATTCACCAACGCCGCTGAACTACGGCGGAATCGGAGCGGTAATTGGGCACGAGATCAGTCATGCATTTGATGACCAGGGCAGTCAATACGATGGTGACGGAAACTTAAACAACTGGTGGACCGAGGAAGATGCAGAGACGTTCGCCGCACTTACCGAGAAACTGATCGCGCAGTATAGCGAATATCAACCTTTGCCCGGGAAGAACGTGAATGGAAAATTCACTCTCGGAGAGAACATCGCCGATTTGTCGGGACTCACAATCGCTTACAAGGCCATGGGATACGAGGGGCTTGACCCACAGGCAAAAGTGGCCGATTGGACACCCAACCAGTTGTTCTTCGTTGGCTGGAGCCGCGTTTGGAAACGGAAGTATCGAGAGGCAGAAATGGTGAAGCGTTTGCTGACCGATCCGCATTCACCGTCGCGATATCGCGCCAATGGTCCTGTGATGAACATCGACGCGTTTTATGCAGTGTTCGACGTCAAAGAAGGCGATGCGCTTTACAAACCTGAATCCGATCGGATCAAAATCTGGTAGGTCACCGACCAGTGCTTTTGAGGTGATAGTTACCATCAGGCAGAATTTCAGCTACTCAAAATCGCAAGAGTTTAGATAACGCGTGAGGCAAACTTCCCAATCTCTTGCGAGATCGGCGACGAATCGAGTTTGTTTCCGACGAGGATCTTAACCAGTGCTCACAAAACGACGCAGGTGTGGCGTGTCTCAACATGTTCAAGTATCGTGGTCAGCATGAACGTTACTGAATTTGCTGAACAGATTGTCTTTGGGAAGACACTTGAGGATAAACTTCAACCTCCGGGGAAACTGTGCATCGATCCAGACCGTCATTCGCGTGCGCCGCTGGGGATATTGGCGACGCCCGGTCGGCCGCTAGATCTAAAATTTCGCCAGGGGCCCGGCAGCTTGCAAACGCCCAGCGACGACAAACTTGAAAACGAGCAGTCGCGCGGTCAGTTGCTGCACTTCCTAGCCAATCACGAACTGTTGGCCACCGAATTGATGGCCTTAGTATTACTTAAGTTTCCGGATGCTCCTCACGCATTTCGACAAGGCGTTCTGGTAACGCTGCAAGAGGAACAAGAACATACGCGCATGTACATGCGTCGCATGAAAGAGTGCGGTGTTGAATTCGGCCAATATCCTGTCAGCGGCCAGTTTTGGAAAATGATCGAACCGATGCGTTCGCCGATGGATTTTGTTTCGCAACTTAGCCTGACATTTGAGCAAGCCAATCTTGATTACAGTTTGCACTTCGCCTCGGTATTTGAACGCATTGGCGATAACGAAACGGCAAAGGTTCTTAGGCAAATTTACGAGGACGAAATCGGACACGTCCAGCACGGTTTGCACTGGTTTCGACAATGGAAAAGACCAGAACAGTCTGACTGGGCAGCGTATGAGGAAGCACTTGAGTTTCCTATGTCGCCTCAGCGCGCCCGCGGCCCACGAGCGGCATTTAACCGCGAGGGCAGATTAAAAGCAGGTTTGACAGAAGACTTTATTGATGCGGTCGAGGTATATCGCCAGTCACGCGGCCGGACGCCCGTTATTCATTGGTTTGACCCGGCAGCAGAAGCGCAACTTGCGCATCAGGGTTCTGAACGGGAAACGCCATTGATGGAGCAATTGGCCAAGGACCTTGAATTAGTCATGGTTCCCATGTCGAAACAAGACGACGTCGTACTCGTTCGGCAAATCCCTTCCCAACCGATCCGCAAGCAGATGATCGACAAAGGGCTTGAGCTACCCCAGTTTGTACCGTTTTCGGATCGCAGCGAATTGCAACCAAGAAAGCTGAACCAATTCTCTCCTTGGGCTTGGACTGAAAATGCTCATCACTCCATTAAAGACTTGGTGGACTCGGCACAAATTCCCCCGACGCCGTGGAGCGACGCTTCGATCGAACTCTTCCGAAAATCCTGGGGTGTGACTCGCCTGCGGAAGTGGTTGATGCAGAACGAATCTGCAGGTACCGAACGTGTGGAATGGTTCACTTGTTCGGACACTGCTGGTGTAATCGTCGATACCATCGAACAAATTCCTGAGTTGCTCGGCGCACTTGGCAACGGCGGGCATGCTAACGCAATCTTCAAGGTCGATCTGTCTGCCTCTGGCCGCGGTCAGCGCAGGCTGCGGTGTGACCAACCGCTTACCCAACAAGACAACGCTTGGTTGCAGGCAACGCTTGGCGGAACCGAAACGGCCGGTTCTATCTTGGGTATCGTTGAACCTCAACTGGACCGTTTGGTCGATATTTCGTTCCTGTGGCACATTCCCGCCGATGCAGCCGAAACGGAAGACATGAACTACCTCGGCTGGACTCGCCCGCTGGTCACAGCAGGGCGGAAATACGTCGGTACCCAGCTTGGAAATCCGTTGGGCGACTGTGAACCAGAAGTAAAACGCTTTCTACTTTCCGATCAGGCGGCCAAACTGCAATCCACGGCCGATTGGTTGGAGGCTCAGCTACAGCCTGAGCTCAAGTCTCGGCAGTTCACTGGCTATCTGGGGGTCGACGCGTTTGTCTGCCGCGACAGATCTGGAGACCTGAAGATAAAACCACTAGTTGAATTGAACCCTCGGATGACGATGGGACATGTTGCCCGGCGGTTGGGACGATCCGTTTCAACAGGTGTCCAATCGCATTTCCGGATCCTTACAAAGGACCAATGGCGAAAGTACGGGCCGGTTTTGGATGAGATTCCGTTTCAAAAAACGCGCGACGGGCGTTGGAAGTCTGGGGTGTTGTGGCTGGGTGAGGTGGATCAGCACACCAAGCTAGTGCCTGCGTTGCTGATCGGAAAAGAAGCGCTGAAACTGGCGGAGGCGAAAGAGGCAGAGGGTTCCAACGTCTGAAGCCCGCCAAAATACAAGTTGTGGCATTCATTGACGGGCTGGATGCCTCTCCTCCTTAAAATTGTCACGCCAGTGAGCTTGGGGCAAACTCGAAAACATCCTCGCTTAGGAGTTGGTTTGAGAATTTGCCTGTCCCCAGTGCCCCATTTCTCGCACTCTTTTGCCAAATGTAACAAAGTTGTAATTGCCAACTATTTTGGAACTAATTTTTGTGCAACTTCGTCGTAGTGATATGAGTAAATACGTCTGATGAAGTCAGACATACGTTTCTCTAGCAATATTGGAATACGATGAACAACTCAATTAAGCGATTCCTGATTTCTACCTGCATGCTCCTTGGTTTAACGGCCAACCTTTTCGCGCAGGACGTTACGATCACCATCAAGTCGGATGAAAAGCCGAAAGTCGAGGTCGACAAAAACGGCAAGCCACCCTTCAACGGAATCCGCCCGGCGGTCGATGTGGCGATATTGCTGGACACATCGAACTCGATGGACGGACTTATTTCGCAAGCGAAAAGTCAGCTGTGGACGATCGTCCAACAGTTCGCAAACGCCGAAAAAGCTGGCAAGACACCACAGCTGCGGGTGAGCATTTTCGAATACGGCAACACAAATTTACCAGCCTCCGAAAACTACATCCGGCAAGTTGTGCAATTGACCGATGATTTAGACCAGGTCTCCGAAGCATTGTTTTCCTTGAAGACCAACGGCGGTGATGAATACTGCGGAGCGGTTATCAACGAAGCCGTTCAGCGACTCGATTGGGCAGAGAATGCCAACTCCTACAAGGCGATTTTTATCGCTGGCAACGAACCGTTCACCCAAGGTCCAACCAATTACAAAGATGGATGCAAAGCTGCCATCGAGAACGGCATCACGGTCAACACAATTCATTGTGGAGACTACCAAACGGGTATCTCAACGAAATGGAAGGACGGAGCCGACATCGCCGAGGGCGATTACATGAATATCGACCAGGACCGAAAGACGGTTCATATCGAAACTCCGCATGACGACATCATCATCAAGCTCAACACGGAACTGAACAAGACTTACTTGTGGTACGGCGATGCGGAGACGCAGCAAAAATTCAGGTCCAACCAAACCGCTCAAGACAGCAATTCAGCGTTGATGGGCCGGTCGGCTCAGATTACTCGTTTCGCAACCAAAGGCAGTAGTGCTTACAGCAACCGAAACCGTGACCTAGTCGATTCCTTTGCGGACGACGACCAGCTATTGGAGAAAGTCGAAGATTCGGATTTGCCCAAGGCGATGCAGGGCATGTCCAAAGAGCAGCGTGTCCAGCATGTCGCCGAAATGACCGCGGCTCGCAAAAAGATCCAAGCGCAGATCAAATCCGAGGTCGCCAAACGAGACAAAATGGTCGCCGCCAAACGCAAGGCACTGGCTGAATCCGGCGGCGATGCCACATTGGGCGATGCGATGTCGTCAGCAGTCGTGCGTCAGCTAGAAGCCTCTGGCTTCGAGATCAAAAAGTAGACAAACCCTAGTCAGCACCTGGAGCATCGTGCCGAAAGACAGCCACGATGTCCTCTGCTGGCACGACGAACAGATGATTGTCTGACTCGAAATCGACAGGAATTGCATTTCCCGGGTGAAACAAAACCTTGTCATATTTTCTCAGCGGCAAATCTTCGTCGTGGTCAATCGCCGCCGAAATCGTCACGATCCGACCGGTGATCGTGGGGATCTCGGCTGTATCTGGTAACGCAATTCCACCTTTGGTCTCTTTCTTGGGCTCATCTTTGCGGACCAGCACCCGAAGGCCGATGGGTTCCACATATTCTAGCCTTTTCGAGCGAGCCTTACTGCTTTTGGGCTCTTTCGCCATCGAGTTTACCTATCGTGATTCTTGAATGAACGAAAAATGTTGATCTGGACGGTTGTTGGGCCCAGTATCGGATACTCGTCGGTCGGTGAACATGGGCTTTTCGAACAACCGGCACATTTTCACCCAGCTTCCCAAGACATGGTCAGTTGAGTCCATAATCGGGAGGCCGCGACGCAGAATTCAACGAAAATAGGCCGAAGGCTAGAACTTGGGCTTGTAAAGAAACATGGTTCTGCCAAAATCTCCAAATTCAAAATTAAGCAAAACACAGTGCCTTTTTCGCCATTCATCCGTTTACAGGTTGTCCGACGCTAAAGGTTTGCTGGCCAACGGGCGAAATCATTGATTTCCGCCCAAAATATGTTTGTTCGCTTGAGATTTACTCGCGTGACAAACTACCCAAACATAACTCTCAACAGCACAGATGAGAAGGTTTTGAAGTGTCAGATACAATCACAGTAACAAAACGAACTGAAACCGGATCGCTACGAATGAAGCGCCTGCGACAAACAGGTCAAGTTCCAGCAGTCATGTACGGCCACGGAGAAGGAACCGTTCTTCTAACAGCG
>CAYTPS010000083.1:0-14363 GCA_964439245.1 uncultured Pirellulaceae bacterium
CGGCCGTTTCAATCTTTTCATTCGCGTTGATTGTAACCACAACCTTGGTCATTATGTCTTTTGCCAGGGTGTTCCAGAAAGAGTCATTCATTGGGTGTTCACTAGGGTTAGAGATGATGGGCGTTCGAAAATTACCCGTCGACGTTGGCGTCGCCAAGCACTTCGTTCGTGTACGTTGCGATTCGTTCGTAGACTTTTTGAGCGTCTCCTTCGGCGATGCCGACCTCGCCGAGTGTTTCGATCAGAAGTTCGGTAAACCGGGTGAGATGCTTGACTTGGATTCCAAGGCCGGCGTGAGCTTGGCTGAGAGAAGGCATCTGTTCGGGTGCTCCGCCGCCTAGCGCGATTGAGAAAAATGCGACCTGCATACGTTTCAGCTTTTCAATGTCTTTCCCTTCAAAAAAGGGCGCTAACAGTGCGTCCCCTAGCACGCGCTGATAGAACGCCGTAACCATCAGCTCTATATTTGGACGACCGCCGATTTTATCGTAGAGGGTTTTCATTTTGGACCTTTGCAAATTGAGGCAATCTTCTTCAGCACTTAACTGCATAAACTGCAATAGCCATGCCAAGACTCAACGACGCCTTAGATTGAGAACTGACCACCCAGCGGTGAGCGATTTGGCGCGCATCTTCGGTGCTTTGGATTGCAAAGCCTCTGGCAAACGTTTTGCCTTTCTCACCTAGAGACGTTAGCCAATCGTAATGCGGGGCGAACGCCAAGAAACCGGAGAGACCGCACCCGACATCCCATGAAAATCGAAAAAAGCAATATCTCTCGGAGCGAACCGAGGCCCACTCACGTGCACTAACGTGTGTCGGGCTGAAGTGGTTACAGCGGACAATTCACTTCCCCACCGTGCCGCAAACCAGATGATCCGGTCCTCTCAAACCGCCAGAAAACCAACTTACTTCAGAAGCAGCGTTTCGATTTTCTCGAAAAGCTCGTCCAACGGAAGCGGTTTGTAGAAGACAGACTCCACGCCCCCCCTTAGCAGTTTCATTTCGGCTGAATCCTCCATGGATTTCCGATTTCCCGTGATTAGAATCGTGCGGACGGCATTGTTGCCATCGGTGCAAAGGCTCTTGAGAATTGCTTCGCTGGTGTGTTCTCCCAGGTGAAGGTCCAGCAATACAACATCATAATCGACAGTTCCACATTGCCGTTTTGCTTCTAATTCGTTGTGAGCAATGCCGACTCGAAAATTCTTCTCGCGAAGAATCTCCCACAGGCTGAAACAAAAGTCCTCGTCGTCGTCGACTACCAATATTAGTGCCTGGTTGGAAACCGATTCGATCTTCCCTAACAATTCGGGGATCTCGACGGGCTTACGAAGCACTTGCCAAACACCAGCACCGATTGCGCGATCGACACCGTCACTTCCAGCGTACGCCGTAACCATGATGGCCACCATCTGTGGCTGGATCTTACGGATACGCTCGTAAAGCGTCGCACCATCCATGTCTGGCATCTTAAAATCAAGCAGCGCCACATCAAACTTGCTCTCATTTACTTTGGCCAACGCCGATTCCCCATCGTGGGCAGACGTGACGGTGTAACCAAACTCTTGGAGGATATCACTAACGTTGGCGGCGATGTCTACGTCATCATCGACAATTAGAACCGAAAGTGCGGGCATCGCCTTGTTCCTAAAGATTGACTATGGAGTAAGTTCACGACAAAGCGTCTTCGCGTTTTAGGGTTGGGGTGAAGCGACGCAAAAAAGGCCACCAAAAGCTTACCGAAGTTACTGTATCTGATCAAATGTTGTGCAGTTTTAGTTCATTTTTTTATCAATGAAGAGCCGGGGAGCAACATCCTTTTGCTGGACGATTCGCCCACTGCTCCAACAGGATTGTTCAAACTCTGATGGATCCTTTGAAACCAAGCGGCTTCAGAGCCAACACCGAGCATTGAACCTCTGACAAAACCCATTCAGCCGTGTTACCCATCAGCATACCGCTGATTCCAGACCGACCAACGGTTCCCATAACCAGCAAATCAACGCCATCGGCATCCACGAATTCGCAAATTGCTGTTTCGGCCTGTCCCTCAATCAAATGAACATTCTCTGATACGACCTTCAATTGGAACTGGTCCAAGAGGTCATCCATTTTTTCTTCGTGGTAGGCACGTTCTTCTTCGGCAAATTGGTCAACCGACTTAGCATCCAACCTTGCGCTCAACAACGCCCGATCATCAAGCTGCCACGCGTGTAAAACAGAACACTTCGCATCATGATAGGCGGCAACCGATCGCGTCAGTTCAACAATACGTTGATCCAGCTCCAGTTCGCTTGCGTCGTCGCTGATCGGGTCAATACATCCAAGGACATGTTTAAATTTCGCCGTTGTCCTAGGCGAAACCAACCACACAGGGCAGGGGCACTGCCGGAGCAAACGAGTTGCAGTTTTCCCAAAAAAACCACTACTCCTGCTGTCGTGGCCTTTGGAGACGGCCATCACCACGTCCTGCTTTTGTTCAACCGCCTCCTTGATGATGGCGACGGATGACTTGCCATGAAGCACTGCATATGATGCCTCGATGCCCTGATCCGAAATCATCGCGGCCAAAGCCGAAAGCTTTTCCCGCTTCTCTTTCTCAAGCAACTCGCTCAAATGCGTGGTGTCTTGGGTGGTTAGTCTTGTGAGCCAAGAAAATCCAGGATTAACGTCGACCAATCGAATTGCTCCGTCATTCGACTTCGCGACCTCTATGGCCTGATCTACGATTAGGTTGCTTTCTAGGCGAGTGTCTACCGCCACTAGAATTTTTCTGAATCGTTTCATGCTGCTCTCAACTCTACTAATTGGCTGGGGGATGAGAAATCTAATCTCAATGCAATTTTGCAATTGCCATACCATTGCCAACTTGTGACAAAACCGCTCACAAAAAGCGGCCGCTTATGCCGCTACGCGGATAGATGTGCTGCATCGCACGCTCACGAAAATGGGGACGCGTTTCGCAGCTATTGTCACATGTTGCAAGCTAAACCATCATTCGATTCGAGCGCTCACCATCTCTTCAAGTGATTGGAATGCTTCTTTAAGAGAACTGCCACAGAAATGAGTTTTCCAACTTTCGGCCGACTGTCCACCAGAGCCGATGGTTCGCCAGAAAAATAATTCGCAGGCGGCAAACCCAACGATGCCGACAACGAGTGAAATCATCAAGGGATTGGGAAGCAATACAGACTCAAACCCAAAAGAAACGCACAGAGGTATCCACATCAGCCACCACACGAACCCGATCACGTGGCCGTTGATCAAATAGGCATTTTGAACTTTGGATAGCCCTTCTCGAACCCTTGAAATTGGCTGAGCATAGTCGATACGTTTAATCTTTGTGCAAACGTTGGCCGCAACGCCAATGACAAGGACTCCATAAACGTGAACAATCACCCCACAGACCAGCACCGGCCAAACGTGTGTGTGCCGCGTCCAAGCATAGGCACCAATCGCGATTAGCGCCACGCCCAAGACAATCTGTACCAACTGCATCCGAAAAAGCGGTTGCAGAGCACCCTCCACTCGTCGCATTAGTTGCTGCCTCGTAAGCAGTAACCGGCCCGCAAGTTCTTGGTCGTGGACACGCGCGGCGGAGGTGAGTTCTCGTGTTGGTCGATTATCAAATGCCGTAGTCTGTTGAAAGTCGGATTTGTACTGAGCAATCGACTCGACGTCCGTTTTGATCTGACTGGCAGATTGGTACCGCCGTCTTGGTTCCTTTTCAAGCGTCTTTAAAACGACTTCATCTAGCCTTACATCTACCTCGACTTTTTGAGAAGGCACCGCGAACCGACCAACAGGAAGTTCTCCAGTTAGCATTTCGTAGAACACAACGCCGAGAGAATAGATGTCAGCGCGGTGGTCAACATGACGGGCGCCTTCGAATTGTTCCGGTGCCATGTATCGAGGCGTACCCATCACCTGGTGAGTTCCGGTGAGTTCGGTCGCGGGATTCTCCTTTCCCAGAATCCGGGACAGCCCAAAATCTGCAATTTTCACCGAACCGCTTTTCGCGATAAGAATATTCTCTGGTTTGATGTCGCGATGGACCACTCCTTGATCATGGGCACACTGAAGGGCGTCACATAAATGTGGCACGATTTTGAGGGCCTGTTCTGGAGTCAGTTGGCCGGCCTTAACGACATCTCGAAGCGTTGAGCCATCAACGAATTCCATCAGAAAAAAATAGATGTCCTCGACGTTGCCAAATTCGAATAGGGAAACAATGTTGGGGTGGTTCAATTTTGCAAGCGTACGCGCCTCGCGCGTGAAACGCAGAGTGAACTTCACGTCGCGGGCCAATTCCTCCGGAAGCACCTTAAGGGCAACCCAGCGGTCGAGTCCTTTTTGACGAGCCTTATAGACCGCCCCCATTCCGCCGGCACCAATAAGTTCAGTAACTTCAAGCGCGGGAAATAGCTTGGACATTCTTTCCAAAGTTGGAGGAACAAAGCTCCCCGCCTTTGGGTTTCCCGCTACCGATTTGCCGCGGCTTTCAAGGGCATCGTCAATAATATTCGGATACTCAGGAAAGCGTTCGTGATACTCCTGCGCTATGGGGGTCCTGCCACTTCGGCGGCGATAGTCGATTTCCAAAGCAACTAATTCAGCCAGTAGAATTTCACGCTCTTCAGTTGGAACCTCTCGCAAAATGGGTTCGATCCGAGGCGCTTCTCCAGACTGCCATCGAAATTCGAAGTCAGCGCATAAGTCGTCAATCCGTTCAAGCGTTGCGATCGGTATTTGTTTTTGGGGAATGCTCATTTTTGTCTACAACCTCTTGGCGAAATTTTTCTCGAATCAAATGCAGCCGACGTTCAATCGTCCGCTCAGAGCAATCAAACTGCTGCGCAATATCAGCGTTTGAGTACCCTTCCAGTTTTGCTACCGCCATATCGCGAAGTTGCCCGACACCAAAATGTGACAAAAGCTCAGAAATTGATTCCTGCATCATTAAAACCATTTCTGGTGTGGGTTCGCCGCCTTCGGCTTCAAATAGCGAGGTATCCAAGGATTGAATGAGTTTTCCGCCCCCACGGCGCTGGCGTAGATCTCTTCGCCTTTTGTCAATTACTTTGCGAGTGGCCATTGCCAAAAGAAGTTTCCACAAGCCATCACGATCAGAAAGATTCGGAAATCGACCTTCCTTAGCGGCCGCATAAAAGCTGTTGAAAACGCTCAGCGCAATATCCTCCTCATCAGATACTGCCCGGTTTTGCCCCTGAAGGCGACGGCGTACCGATCGCACTAAGCGCTCAAAATAGTGTTGCCAGATTTGGCCAACTGCAATCGAATCACCTTGCTTGGCCAATTCGATCCAATGGCTGACTTCATTTTTGCTGGACATCTATCTTTCCCTTTCGGCAACCTGCCCACATGTTACGTGCCCAGCCCGGTTTTGTCTCAAAGTTCTGCATCTGCTTGGGCTTCCTTTTTCTCAGTAGCTGCCCTCAAGAGTTCATTGGCTCGGTACCATGCAATGGTTTCTTTCAGTCGCTCACCAAGTGGCTTTGCTGGCTGGAAACCTAGTTGCCTGCGAATCTTGTTTGAATCTACCGACCAGGATCCAGCCAAGGAATCACGAACTTTGTCGGAATTTAAGACTGAAACTCTACCGCTGAAGCGCGAGACAACGTCATTGAAGCACCCCATCGCTCTCAATATGACACTTGCAATACTTGTGACTCGCAAACATGGCACATCTAACAGATTGGCGATTAACATCCCGAGCTTCGAATATTCAATAGCGTCTTGAGTTGCGACAAGATAGACGCCCGACGAGTGCTCGTTCTGCTGGACAACTTCGCCTTTCTCAGCAACCAACAATAGCCCCTCTACCAGATCATCTACATGAACGAGCGCGAAGTCTCTGTCGGAGCCAGCGAGAAAATGCCGATGCCATTTCGCAATGCACTGGAACATCTTCAACCCGACTTGGTCCCCTTGGCCTAGCACGATGGGCGGTCGAACGATGGAAACAGGCACGCGATCGGCGAAACTTCTAAACAGATTCTCGCATGCGACCTTACTTTTCCCGTACTCAGAAACGGGCCTCAATTCGACTTGTTCAGTAAGCGGTCGTCCGCCTCGCTGAGGTCCACAGGCAGAGATTGAAGACACGAAAACCAATCGCTTAACGCTTTTGTATTGGAGGCATGCTTCCACGAGATTGTGGCACATGGCGGTGTTGATCGCAGTCAGTTTCTGCGGGTCGGTTGCGCGCGTGAGTGCGGCAACGTGAAAGACGTAGTCTGGGGGAATCTCAAGCTGAAGTCCGTTTGGATTTGTCAAATCCCTATCAACAGCTTGGTACCGTTGAGTATTCCAGTCGAGGTCATGCTTCAGACCTATCCCGATGACCCGATTACCTTGTCTCAATATTCGTTCAACTAGACGACGACCTACAAAACCGTTGTCGCCAGTAACAAGGACCGTTTGGTTGCGTATCTGACTGGAACTTGGCAGCACTTCGTCATTGATTAAATCCGGACATTCCAGACCAATGCAGGAACGATGCCCCTGATTGTTGCGTTTGTTTCCCATCGTTCTGCTTAACAGGCGTGTGCGTTCGTTTTCGACATAAGTGAATACTCGCTTTATCATAGCAGCACCTGAGGCAACCGCAAAAACCCACGCGCGGTTGCCGCACCACCAAATCATTGCGGATTCTAAACTCGCAAAAACTAGGGCTGGGAGAACGCAGACAATGTCAACAAGATCAGAACTTGTGTAGGAATTTAGTTTACAGGGTGTCCAAATCGGTCGCCCGAGATCCTTATGTCCACCGTTTGGGCCGGATCACCTTCATTTTCTAAACCGGTGTAGGCAATTAGATCCAACTCGCCTGGAGGCATTATGGGTGGACATAGCGCTTGCAGTTCGCACAGGTTATTCAGTCCGCGATCACTCATGAATTTTGCAAGACCGTCTCTAATGTTGCCCAAAGTAGCGACTCCGTTCCGATAGATCGCTGAAGTCACCATGCCAGCACATGCACCTGCAAGTATCGCCTTGATCAAGTCTTCAGATGTTCCAATTCCTCCGCTGGCTATCAGTGGCATGTCAGGGAACGACTCTTTGGCCCGCATCATCGGTTCGAGTGTGTTGACAACCGAACCCGGTTGAGTGAGCCCCCATCGTTTGGACAAAGAAAGACTATCCAGCTCAATATCAAACACTGGCGCCCGCCCAAACATAACCAGCCCTTGCACGTGCCCGTATAACGCTCCGGCCAGAAAGCCAATGCCGCTCAGATTCCGAGTTAGTTTTAGCAGAAGCGGAACTCCAATGGTCTCTCCGGCACGTTTCGCTAAAGTGATTAGATCTTTTTCTAAGCTGCCCGGCTCAGCAGTTTCTGAGCAACATGTGGCGAAGCTGATCTCGATTGCAGCTGCGCCTGACTTTTCTAGTTCAGAAAGCACGTCAATCCACTGACGGTCACGCATCTGAGCGCGAACACTCGCGATGATCGGCACGCTGCTTTTATGCGCGGCATTCTGTAGTTGATCGATATACGCAGACTGCGATTCCACTTGGCACGACTGATATGACGGCAACACGATCGCACCAACTCCGTTATCGATCATCGAGATTCGTTGAAGGTCATCGGTCGTCACAGGACAAGAACCAACAATAACCGGCGACCGCAATTCCAGTTCGCCAATGTAGGTCGTTAGATCATTATTCATTTCGTCCCTCGCTTGAGTTTGAGTACCGTCTTTTACTAGAGGCTGCTTCCTCACACGCGCTGATCTATTACAGTGGCTTGGCAGTGATGGGAATCGCTGCAGGGCTTGTGCCAAAACGAGACGGCAACTGAAAACTACGACAACGCGGATCGACCTATTGCCGGCATACGAACAGCGCGCTGGCGATAGACAAAAACGAGCGGAAACGCGCATAACCGCCATTCGCAAATTCAGCCACTTCCAAAATTCGTGTTCTTTATGAGTCGTTAGTGAGGCAGGATTCGTTGGCATTGGTTTTGCAAACTTCTCCGATATGCAAACCAAAAGGAGCAGTTAATGAAGTCCATTACCACAACACGCGTTGAAGAAGTCATGGTTACGAAGATCCTGACCGTGGACCAATTCATGAAAATGGCCGATCTGATAAAGCTGTTTGAGGAAAACGACATTAATGCTGCTCCAGTCGTCGACAAAGCCGGCAGATGTGTGGGCATTATCACGAGCCACGATGTTGTTCACTACGAATCAAGGAGGCCAGAATTCTCCAAAGCATTCTCGCAAAACACAATTGGCGGGGTAAAGAACCTAACGCCGCATCGAGCATTGGGTGCGATTGAGTTCCCAGGTCTAAACTTCGACGAAGTTGGCTTTCACATGAGCAAAATCCTATTCCCCGCAACGATCGATGATCCACTCAGTGAGGTCGCTCGAAACATGTGCAAGAAACACATTCACCACGTCGTTGTCTTGAATGACGGAGGAAAACCGATCGGCCTTCTCTCTTCCCTAGACGTCATCGGCTTGGTGATTGGCGAAAAAGTGTGTCGGTCGTCAATCTGTCCTGTCCCCGATTAGGAGAGACCTATGAAACTTACCATTAAAAATCAATACAGCGCCAAAGTCACGGGTTTAGAGATCGAGAAAGCAGAAAGACTTGCCTTGGAAATCCTGACAAAGAAGCCTGCGTTAGATTGGCGGAATGACGATTTACGCGAGTTTATCGTCCGAGAGGAGATTGAATCGGCGCCAACGCTTCACCTTGATGACTTTAGTGAAATTCCAGTCATCGGAAAATCTGACAACTCCAAGATCCTCCAACAGAGAGCCCGGCTGAGGGCCTGCGATGGAGACAGGGTTGTGCAGTCTTACCAAATAGAAAGAGGCTACTCCGATTATTGTGAATACCAGCTAGGACTCGGGAGAGTCAAATGGCTCTATCCTGCGGTCTCAGAAATCGACACTCGTCAAGTCGCAATGGACTGTTGGCAAGATCGCCGACTGCGGCATGACCTTGAACAGGCGATTCGGCACTCTGGGCTACGTTACATTCACCCACACGTCTCGACGAAACACGTCTGGGAACTTGTTCCTTTGACATGATTCTAGTCGGTGACAGTATCAACGACTGCCGGTTCGAGTTTATCGAGTGCAACGCGCGTTGGGGAGGAACTTCGGGGCCGATGACGCTGCTAAACCGTTTGCCGCTCACTCCAGAACAGACTTACGCGATTCAACTAATCAAAGTTCCGGAAATCTGGCAACTGGAGTTTGCTGAATTGGAACGTAAAATCAAGGACCAACTGTACAATCCTCTCACCGGGCAGGGAGATCTGGTGCTATTCAATCCGGCCCGTATTGAAGAACAGTCGGCTGTTGACATCATTGCGATTGCGGAATCGAAAGAGAAAGCAGAACAACGGTTAAAGCAAGCCTGCCAAACGTTCAAGACCATCGCAACGGATCACGCAACAGAAGGTTCTGTCACGGGATTCTTGATTGGGCACGCTGATTTCGAGAATGCCGAGTGCGATAGATAGTCGGCTAGCAACGGCAAGGCCGTGGCGTCGAGCAGGAGCCAACTAAAAACGGCCAAGGGCGGGTGCTGCTCTGAGCATGTCCTGCAGTGTTCATCTGGGACTTGATTCTAAAACGGATCAGACAACGGCGACGAAGACCGATTCGTTAGTGACTTCTTGCCAAGGCTCATTGGTAATCGGTTCTGACGCGAAGGCAAATGCGTGGTGGTCTACTGTTTCGTGGTGGTGGACATGAGGGATTCCGCAAATCTCGCAAGAATAGATGCCGTGTCGCTCAATCATATGGAGGCTATTATTCCAACGGCAGGCGACCAAAGTCTGGCCATCGGTCAAAACGAAGTTCAGTTTAGGCGTCTCTTCAAGTGCAGCCTCACGGCAACGCAAGTCTAACAACTCAACGGATTGCAGGATCTCCCGATGAATCACGTCGCTTGAGGACTTGGCAATAACGCGGAAGTCAGACGCCAAGACACCGCACTGTTGAAGCCTGCTAAGTAGCCACAGAAAGTACTGTTCACTGTCAGTCGTGCCCTGACGGTACTTTTGCAGTTCCTTGCAAGTCTCTTTGGCAAGCTTGGCTTCGATTTTTTCAAATCCCGTCACCGTGCCGTTGTGTGCAAACGCCCAACTGCCGCAGCAAAACGGGTGCGTATTGTAAACGCTCGACACTCCTACAGTGGCTTTGCGGACATGTGCTATTGCAGCGGTCGTGTAAATCTTCTCCGCCTCGCAGCTAAAACTCTGATCATCAAAAGCGGCGGTCGTGTTCTTGATTAGACGGGGTGTTCCCCTTTGATATGCAGCGATCCCCCAACCATCGGCGTGATGGCGTCCCAGTTGGTCTACACGGCTTTGTAGGAGCAATGCGTTCTGCGCAAAGACCAGGCTGCAATCGACTTTCGTCGGCTCGTTAGCAATAAAGGCATATAGACGGCACACATTACTTGCCCGAAACTTTGACGAGTTCTGTCCAACGCAGCCCCTGCTCACGCAGTCGAATCAACACCTGCAGCGATTCATTCTGTTGCGACGGGGTCAACCCAGCCATTAGACTGATCAACGAACCACAGTGCTCGGCATGCCGTAACGCGTTTTCGAATCCAGACTCAATCTTACAGATCGTTGCCTCATCTGGAGATTCGACAAGCAAAAGCTCCCGCAAGGCCTCAAGCGCGTCTTGATGCTGACCAACTAACAAAGACTGACTTACGCCTTGATTTCCCAGCATCTTCAATCGGGGGTACAGCTCGCTTTCTTCATAGGCAATGTGAGAGCCAGCGAGCTTGTCAAATTCTCCGGCACGCTCTTTCGCATCGTCAAACTTACGCTCGGACAGCAAATTCCGAATTTGGTACAGCAGCCTAGAAAATTGCTGATGATCTTTGAGAAACTCAACAATCAGGGGCGATTCGCTAGTGTCAATTTTCGGCATCTTCAACTTTCTCGTTGGCGAACTTTCGCGAGGCTAAAAACGCGAGACCCACTTACGAAGTTATCGTAAGTCAAAGCTTGCTTGTTGTATTCGCGCGAAGCACCAAGACAGGGCAGGGCGCTAGTCGGACCACGCGTTCTGCGACCGAACCCAGCAACAGGCGATTCATACCTGTTCGTCCGTGCGATGAAATGACAATCAATCCTGCATCTCGTTCTTTGGCGAGATCAGCAATCTCCGTGCCTGGATCGCCAAAAATGGAAGTAAACTTCAACCGGGGATACCCAGCTTTCTCCGCAATCAAATGGAACGTGTTTTCGAAGTCTTCCTCAATCGAAGGCTCCACAGCCGGTCCCCACATGACTCCTGGATCAACCGAAAATGGGTAGCTCGTGACGTAAACGACTTCTATGACCTCAGGCGAGTCCACCATTTCTAATGCGGCTTCCAAAGCTTCTATCGAATGACTGGAAAAATCCCAAGGAACGATGACAGTGTTGAGGAGATAGCGTTTCATGAAAACACCTGATTAGGATTGAGCGACCGTAGATTCTTCTGTGTTTTGGGCTGATTCACCGTCGAGCATTTCGCCTCCGCACCTCACGATTTGTTCCGAATCGAGAATCCCCACTGGACCGCCTTCTTCGTCAACAACGACAAGATGGTGGATTTCTGGATTTGCATCAAAGACATCAATCGCGGTTTGAATGGTGTCTGACACATTAACGGCAATAACGTCCTCAGTCATGTGAGCTTTGACTTGTGGGAACTCGTGGGTTCCTGACCGAACCAAACCATATTTGTCCGTACCAAACATCTCTGAAACAACCGTTTCATCGTGGGCTTCGTATCTAGCCAAAAGTTCTTGGTATCTCTCAATGTCTGTTGTGGTGAGGATACCGATGCACTTACCCAGCGCGTTGATCACCGGCGCACCGGTATCACCCGCTTTGTTAAGTTCAACAAGCACTTCCTCAATCTTGTCGTATGCGTGAATGGGAGCCACTTGCCGCATTGCTTCGGTAACGTAGTGTTTCGTCTCTTTGGCCAGAGGTCCTTGTGTTTCGACCTCAACAAAGCCTTTGAGCATCACGACCGGACACTTGGCGTGTCGCAACACGTACTGAGCCACACTACCCAGTAGAATTCGCATCAGCGCACTTCGGCCGTGGGTGGTCAACACACATAGATCAGCAGTCTTGGTTTCGGCTGCGATTTTTGGACCGGCGTTTCCGCGAAGAAAAACATGTTCGTATTCGACAGACTGATCGGCAGGCCGAAGTTCGTCAAAATTCCGTTTTAACGTTTCGAGATATCCGCGTTCGAAGTCCGATCCAAACATCGTCTCTTCAGGAATTGGTGGTGAAGCAACGTAAACGAAGCAGAGTTTAGCTTCGTTTTGTTTGGCGAGTTGCGTTGCGAACTCAAGCCCAGACAGACTCTGAGGAGAAAGATCTACTGGGTAAAGTACACGTTTAACAGACATGGTGGCTCCCTATTCTTTAGATTGCGTTTCGTTATCAAGTTCTACATTTGTGACTGCCCACTCTCGGAGTTGCTTGTGGCAGCGCACACAACTGAGGGTTACTTCTAAGTATGCAAGCAATGCGCCATCGAGATTTTTTTCGTCACCCGCATCTCGAAGACGAGAAACGGTCTCCCGAAACTCCGAGCTAGAATTCAAATATTTTGGTGTCGTCAACACGTTCCAATCGGCTTCTTGACTGAGCAGCATCAACCCCTGGGCTGCTTTGGCTATTTGTGGATAGTCTTCCATTGTTAAGCCTTCGACGATGGCCTTTGAATATTCAAGCTTTTGCACCATAAACTTTTTGGTGTCCGGCTGAATCGCGTTTTGGGGATTGGGTGGTTGTATTGCTGCAACTGCGCTTACGACTCCCAACGCCGTTGCGGCCATCAAAGTGATTGCTAATTTCATTGACACCTTCTTCTTTCACTATTCCTTGAGCTAACATCCCAACCAAGAACGCTATGTCGGCAGCCTCACCTCCACCAGCCAACGACTCCAAGCCAGCCCAATTCCGTTTGGGGGCCCGCGAAGGTTGACTTTGTCACGAAGGCGAATCGCAAACAGGTTTAAGCGTGGCTTTCATGTCACGAGCAAAAAGCAACCAGTGTGCCAACAGCGATTAACTGGTGTACTGCAGACACAATCCGCGTCCTAAACGCTCAGACAGCCAAAAGCGCGAGCGTATTCGCACGATCCAGCGCGCTCGAGCGGACCAAAGGGGGCCGTCAATGCTCTGAGATATAAATTGATCTGGCAATCTTCCTCTTGGCATGCACGTTGCTTCCACAAGTTACAGAACCGGGGACCTAGAGAACAAATCCAGTCCGACAGTCTTGCCTTGAGAGCAGAAGATGAATTCCAACCAAATCCTTTTTGCGACCGACTTTTCGACACGTTCAGAAAAAGCTCTTGAGCAATGCTGCCGCCTCGCATTAGATTGCAACGCGCTGCTGAACATCTTGTATGTGAAAGATCCACGAGAAATCGTTAAACCATTTCATAGGCAAGTGGATCCTCGAAAAGAGTTTGCGCGCTTTATTCCCGAAGACCTTGCAGTCCGATACAACCATTCAGTTCTCCAAGGATCTCCGGCACCCAAGATTCTTGAGTTTGCCAGTGAGCTTCAGGCAACTTTGATTGTCCTTGGAACTCATGGCCGAACAGGATTTGACCGAGTCTTTAGCGGAAGTGTTGCGGAGGAAGTGCTACGCAACGCGGAATGTCCTGTGATGACTATCCGAGAAACCGTAGAAACAAGCTCTCATCGGAAACTCAAACGAATTCTAGTTCCAGTAGATTTCTCCGTTTATGGATACTCGGCACTCGAATTCGCGTCTCGGCTTGCTATCGAAAACAAAGCACGCGTTACCGTCTGCCATGTAGACGAAACGAATCGGTCTGTCTCCGGCAGCCAATCGAACCACTCGGAAAAGGCCAGCGAGAATCAGCAAGCGCTTTGGAAGAGCCTGCAAAAGTATACCTCTAGCAGTTCAAAAACTATTGTTGATTACAAGATGTTCTATGGCCAACCAGGCGAAAAGATATGTGACTATGCCAATAGCCAAAGGTATGACTACATCATTTTGGGAACCCATGGGCGTACAGGATTAAGTCGCGCCATTGTAGGCAGCGTGGCAGAATACGTCGTCCGCCATGCGAATTGTCCGGTAATCACGGTGAAGCCAATCAACGAACTGGCTCAATCGCGCTAAGCCGATTGGCCAACCAGCCAACCGTCCTGCCAGAAAACAATCGAGAGAGTCTTTCACTGAAAAACATGATTCCTCTTCCCGGTATTGTCATCGCTTTCAAGAACAGCACCTTCGATCAATGGCCTTCGGAAGGCTCTTCTAAAACGCTACGAAGCTCGCCATTCTGCAGTGGCC
>CAYTPS010000083.1:14373-14960 GCA_964439245.1 uncultured Pirellulaceae bacterium
CATCAGCAGGAGCTTCGATCAACTCATCGGCGGACATGGGCTGTTGCACATGATGAACGGCTGGCTGCGCGGGCGGGAACTGAGACGTCAAATAAATTCGCTTTGGAGGAATGCGAGAAGAGGTCAGCGAACGTTTGCGAACCCAAGTCGAATCGGATTCTGGAGATGGAGCCTGAATCAGATCCGCCCGAGACATCGGCAACGTTGGATCACCAATCGCTGGAATCAGTCTTTGAGCCAATGAATCTTCCGGGTTAAGACGAAGCGCCTGGTGGAACAACTCGGTAGCAGACATGCGATGGCCCGCGATACCATAGTGGTACCCTAAAAGAACTTTAGCCTGATAGTCGTCCGGCCGTCGCTCAACATGATCGACAAGCGCTCGTGTCTGACGGACATAGTCGTTGCGTCCGTAGAACTTGTGATAGTTTTCTCCAAAAAAGCTCCACTCCTCGGGCCCCAACTGGCTCGTCGCAGCCTCTAGGTCAGTTGCCGCGACGCGGTATCGGCCAGTTGCGAAATTAGCCTGTGATGAAAATAGTTTCAGCAAACCATTGCGCGAGTCGATCCTTATCGCACTTTCAACC
>CAYTPS010000084.1:0-338 GCA_964439245.1 uncultured Pirellulaceae bacterium
CTCAACAAGTCCGGCGAAGAGTCCACCAATCATCACGCAACTAGCTCCAGCTGCGATCGCTTTGGTGATGTCACCTGAGTATCGAATTCCTCCGTCTGCAATGACTGGTATGTTGTGTTTGTCAGCGACTTGGCTGCATTCGCCAATCGCCGTGATCTGTGGAACACCGATTCCACTGACCACTCTGGTTGTACATATCGATCCGGGGCCAATGCCGATCTTGACTGCGTCAGCACCCGCTTCGATTAACGCCTCGCATCCTTCGGCTGTTGCAACATTGCCGGCGATAACATCAATGTCCCAACGTTTTTTAATCGCACGAATCGTCTCAATGACGT
>CAYTPS010000084.1:348-2514 GCA_964439245.1 uncultured Pirellulaceae bacterium
CACTGTCGACGATCAGGACATCCACATCCTTCTCAATCAGGCGTTCTGCCCTCTCGAGATCGTGTACACCAATCGCAGCACCAACCCGAAGTCTTCCCTGACTGTCTTTGCAGGCATTGGGAAAACGACGCATCATGTCGATGTCTTTGATCGTGATGAGTCCCTTTAGTTTCCTTTCTTCGTCAATCAGTAAAAGTTTCTCCACCTTTTTAGCCGTTAAAATCTTTTCAGCTTCTTCAAGCGTCACAGTTCCCGTAGCCGTTACCAAAGGTTCGGCGGTCATCACTTCTGACACGGAGATTTCAACGGTTTCTAGGAACCGCAGGTCGCGGCGAGTGAGGATGCCAGCAAGCGTGCCGTCCGCTAGCACGATGGGGACGCCTGAGACTTTGTGCTGAGCCATGATCTCTTTGGCTTGGCCGACGGTGGCTTCTGGCGGCAGTGTAACGGGATCAAAGATAATCCCGTTGGCCGAGCGTTTTACCTTGTAGACTTCTTCAGCCTGCACATCAGCTGGCATGTTTTTATGAATCACACCCAAACCACCGACTTTAGCCAACGCGATCGCCATGCGGCTTTCTGTGACAGTGTCCATCGGCGAGCTGATCAGGGGCGTGTTAAGCGCGATCCGATTGGTCAGCCTTGTAGAGACATCGACATCCGAGGGTACTACTTCACTGTAGCGCGGTTCGATCAGGACGTCGTCGAAGGTGATGGCGGTGTGGCGGATCTTGTCTTGCATGGCTTCAGGTTTCTCGAGGTAGCTCGGAATTTCGTCTGGCTGAATTGGATCGAGCAATCGCCCGCGAAATAATTTTGAAGCACTCGATTATGCGAAATTTACCGTGGCCTTGCAATTGGCCAACGCGACTTGAGCAGGGTTAATTTGCTGAAAACGCTCTTCCGCGAGACGGCGCGTCTATTTCTTGGTGCTGGAGCTTTCTACAATCCGCGCTTCCTAAAACAGAACACACATTTTCCCAGTACAAAATTCCATGCCTAAAGAGCCCTCTAAATCGACCTCGTTCGCCGCCGGTCAAGTGTGGAAATACAAAACGCGCCCCAATGAGTCCAATTCCCGGGTGACGATTGTCAGTATCGACGAAGATGACCCAGAGTATGGCGATATCATCCACGTCTATATTTCAGATCTGAGTATTCCAAATCCTACGGCTCCCGGGGGAAAGACTGTATTCATCAGTCACCTGCCCTACCTGAGCGATGCTTTGGCCGAGTCCGTGACGGAGTTGGAGAGTCATCACGAAGACTTAGAGAATGCCTTGGAGCAGTACGAAGCGACGCAGGAAGGTTATCGCTTGTGGAAAAAGGCGTTTGAAAACAGCGAGGCCGGTGTGTTTACCAATTCGATCGCTGAGGCGATTGGGTTTGTAGAAGAATCTGTGCAGGGCTAGGGATAGCACTACGGTTCAGAACTAAAAATATTGGCCACGGGTGAACAGTGATCTGCACGGATTTATGCGCACTGTCCGAGTTGATCCGTGGCCAACTGATCTTTGAGCAACGTTAATGCTTGGGCTTGTTATCGCGATGTTAGACGCCCTGGCAGATTCTAATGACCATAGGAGGCAGCGTCTTTTGTTGTGTTTTTATGGCGAAGATGCTTCGGCTTGCTTTACAGGTTTTCGTTGAAAAGGGTTGCCGTCGTCAATCGGAGCGTTTTGTTTCGGTTTAGCCGGAGCTTTGACCTGCTTCTTGGGTTGAGGCTTCAACGCGACTTCCTTGGTTTCACCCAAGACTTTACCTTTCAGGTCCGTCAGTATCTCGCCAATCTCTCTGAGCGTTTTTTCGTCCTGCTTGACGACCAGAATTCCGCTGACCTCCGAGATTACTCCTTCACCGCCACCGTCATTGGTCAGCCAGCTACCCGGGTTGCACATCGAGAGTGCCAATTCTCTCAATTTTTTCGCGCCAGTGGCTTCGATTAATTTTTTGCAGTCAAACATTTTGACACGGAGAAACTCTGGTTCGTGGGCGTTGTCTTTAGAAATGATTACCACTACTCCCTCGTCGATCATGTAAGTCGCGTTGAAAGGGGAGAGCATCAATTCAAGTGCCTTGGCAAGTGTATTCCCACGAAGCCGGAACGTCACAAGTTCTCCAGGGGTTAGTGAATCATCGATCGCAGATTCATGAAGGATAATGTCC
>CAYTPS010000084.1:2614-8809 GCA_964439245.1 uncultured Pirellulaceae bacterium
AAGTTCTCCAGGGGTTAGTGAATCATCGATCGCAGATTCATGAAGGATAATGTCCAAGCGAAAGCGTTCCTCTAGGTCCGCCTTAATATCGGAGAACTGTGTCTCTTCGTATTCCAGATTACACGGTGTCTCCAGCGATTTCTCAGTGGCTGCGTTACGTCCAGCCGAACTGGAGACCAACGGCTTCTTTTGGGACCTTGTCTCTTTTGAAGTTGTTTCGTCGCTAAGTGTCATGGCGATGCAGTTTTGGGGTGAACCAAATTGCGCTTCAACGGGCCACATCGACATCGTAAATACTGCGCCTAGAAAAACACCGGCAATTGCGAGAGTCGTGAAACGCATTTTCCACTGCCGCCGTTTGAAATTTTGAACCGTTTGAAAATTTCGTTCCATCGCAGCACCGCCGCTAAGTTCATCGTTCGACATCATTGTTCTCCCAAGGAAAAATTGGTGGTAATCGAAAATGGAAGCACAGAAGACGGGGGCTACCTCGTTTATATCCATCTAGTGTCTGCGGCGTCAAACAAATAGTGGCAGAGACAACCGACTTGGGTAGAAAAAATATTGGTCTGGGAACTCTCATTGCACCAAAATGCCGGTTTTCGCTAGACTGTCTCCGGAACAGCGGAATGAATCTCTTGTAAGAAGGCCTCTCCAATTAAAGTCGATTCTCAATCTAGGCAATCGATCCGCTGGGCAATCTGCTTCTGCTTGCTAAGTCTCCTGCTGACGGGCCTGTCAGTGATTGGGCTGCGGTATTCCAGCGATTCGTTTTGGAATCAGAATGAAGTTCTGGTCGATCCTTTGCAAACTGAATTCGCCACCGGCGTTTTGGAAAGTGCAGATCCTCCGAGGCCTGACCTGCCTGATGACGAGCGCCCCAATATCGTCTTAATCAATCTCGACGATGCAGAACGGGAGCTTCTGGCGGAGCCCGTACTGCAAAAGTTCCTGCCAAATATCCATCAGCTAGCCTCGACCGGTCTGAGGTTTAACAACTGCCACGTGACCACGCCGCTGTGTGGTCCCTCACGCACCTGTTTGCTGTACAGTCAGCACGCTCATCGTACTGGCGTGCGCGCTAATTTGACCGGCGGCCCATTGAGTAACGGCTACGGCGGTGGTTACCAGGTGTTGGCCGAGGCTGGAATGGCTCGACAGCACGTTGGGACGTGGATGCAGAACGCAGGCTACCGAACGATGGCAGTCGGAAAGTACCTGCACGATCTGCCTGAAGGGTTCGCTGCACCCGGCTGGGATGAAATTCTAATGGCCCGTGGCGACCGCTATTTTGAGACTTTTTACACACGCGCACGCAAGGGCAAAGAAAAGGTTCAGTTCACCGCCGACAAGGAAGACTTTCGCACAGATCATGAAGCGGATGAAATGTTGTCGATGCTCGAGCTGCACAAGACGCTTACCTTTAGTCGTCGGCAGCCGTTTTTCTTTTACCTTGCGCCGATGGCACCTCACGAGCCAACTAGCGGCCAAAGTATGATCGCCCCGCGCCATGAAGGGCTTGCGTCTGCTGCCTCGCTACCGTGGGCTGAGAGTTTTGACGAAGACGACATGAGCGACAAACCTGAGCAGTTTCAAGAGCTCAAGCCGCTGGGGCGATACCGAATGGTGAAGTTCAAACGCACCTTTCGCCGTAGAGTCGAAGCGCTAATGTCGGTCGACCAGCAGATCGGAAAACTGAGGGCTCACCTTGAGGCTGAAGGTGAGTTGAACAACACGACCATTTTTCTGACTTCCGACCACGGATATTTGTTGGGCCATCATCGCATGGAAGGCAAACAGGTTCCTTACAGCCGATCGACCACTGTACCGCTGATTGTCTGGAGTGCGGCCATCGAAGAACGGACTTCGTCGATGGCGGGCAAAAGCATTGATCACCTGGTCAGTCATTTGGATTTGGCTCCAACGTTTTTACATCTGGCTGGCAAGCCATGCCCGCGGTCCGATGGAAAATCCTTTACAACGATATTGGAAACGCCACACGCGATCAGCCCGGCCGAGTGGCGAGAGGATTTGCTGATTCAAAACTTCGAGCGCAAACGTGTTTTTGACGACGTATGTCAGTGTGCTTACGCGGCTCTGCGGACGGCCGATGAGCTATACGTTCACTGGGCCAATGGGGAACGTGAATACTATGATCTTCGTGAAGACCCAAATCAGATGGACAATAGTGCGCAGAATTTGGACAAAAAACAGCGTAGATCATTTGAGCGTCGTTTGCGTGCCGCGCGGGTGGCGACATCGATCAGTACCGCGGGGCGCCCAACTGCGCCGGTCGTCACGCTGTCCAACCCTTCAAAATGGGAGCCAATGGCAGGTGCTGATTTTACAATTACTGGAATGGCAGAGGACGACCGCGCGGTGGAATCGGTGCGGTTGACGATCGAGCATCCGACGACGAAGAAGTTCTTTAATGGTAAATCTTGGCAAACCAAGGAGACTCAGGTTGATGCCGAACTGGCCAATCGAGGTGGCATCATCAGCGTCTGGAGTTACGCTTTGAAGAAGAGTCAACTTGGACGCAGCCAATTTTTGAACGTCGATGTCGAAGCCACCAACAAGCGTGGCACGACAGTCAAGACGGGCGTTGTTGAGGCACGATATCCTCCGCCGGCAGTCGCCGCCAAGCGCCGAAGCGCAATGAAGTAGCTGAAAATCTGATGTGCGTTTTGTCAAAGTCAGGCAAAAAAAAATGCGACTGAGGATTTCCTGAGCCGCAAGATTTGCTTGTCATCAAAAATGATGATTCATCAGAAGTCGATTGACTACCATCCACCACAAGAACGACGCGGAACGTAGTAGTGCTGCGGGGCGTAGTAGGTAGGCTGCGGAGCGTAGTACCGCTGTGGCGCGTAGTACTGTTGCTGCGGCACGTAGTATCGCTGAGGTTGATAGTACGAATTCTGCTGAACCCGATTTTCGATTACTCGTCCAGTAACACCTCCGACAAGACCTCCAGCGATAATGCCTGCGGCCACTTCATTGTTTTGACCACCGATGATTCCACCGATGATGGCACCAGTAAGTGCCCCGCGGCGAGTTAGATTTTGGGCTTCCGCTGACACAGAGGTCGCTGCCACGCAAAGCAGCGCCATCATGATTGTTCTAAATAACATAAAAACCTCCAGAGTTTGTTTTTGAACGACCTATCGTTATCAACGGCTCATTTCAGAATCACTCACCACAATTCGTGTGCGCGACACAGTTCTGCCGACAGTAGGCCCCGAAGTCCGTTAAAGTGTAACGACTAGCCCGACGGTGAGGAACACGAAAACATTGTGGCCAATTGGCGCGAGGGCGGAAATGATAGATTCGTTAGGTATTGGACAGTTTGCGGGGGCCTGATTGGACATGCTGTCAACAGGTTACGTTGGTTCTACAGTACCAGATACTCGCGCATCGCTTGCCCAAGCTTACCGGTAGCTGCCGCACAGAATTTCGGTTGTTCAAACTGAATCTCGCAACCGCCCTCAATGCAATCAAGCTTACCGCCGGCTTCAGTAAGAATCAGAAATCCCGCGGCGATATCCCAGCACTTCAGACCTGTCGCCCAGTAGGCGTCGGTTCTGCCACAAGCAACGTAAGACAAATTTAACGCGGCCGATCCCAACCGACGGATACTCGCCACGTTTCCGAGGACTCTCAAAAAACGCTCCACCTCAGGATGCTCGCGCGTGACGCTGCTGGAAAAACTGCAGACAACAAGCGCTTCTGAAATTTCTTGGCAGCCACTTGTGCCAATACTTTCACCATTTAGCGTCGCGCCCATGCCTAGCGCTGCCGAAAAGCACTCGTCCATCCAGGGATCATGAACCACACCGACCAATAGTTGGCCTTGGTGCCGCAGGGCGACCGAGACCGAAAACGAACGCAGTTGGTGAACGTAGTTCATCGTCCCATCGAGCGGGTCGACGATCCAGCAGCATTTATCCGAATCGCCGTCTAGGTCACCACTGCGTTCGGTGTCTTCTTCGCCGACCAAAATGTGGTCGGGGAATTTCTCCAGCAAGTAGTTTTCAATAGCGCGTTGCGAAGCCAAATCTGCTTCTGTGACCAGATCTTTCGGGGCTTTTTCACTTACTTTGGCAGAACCCAGCATCTCCATGAGCTTAACGCCACCAAGCTTGGCGGCATGTTCGGCTGCGGCAAGAAACTCGGCAAGCTGTTGGTCGGAAAACTTCATGAGCGGCTGGTTCTCGTTGACTAGGGTTACTCTATGTTCCTCCCCAACAGCTTACTTGACTCTAAACGCAATAAACAGGCGGGGAAAAATTTGGCTCAACTTGATTCAGCCAAATCCAGCAGCAGTATTCAAAACTACCAGCGCTGCTGATACGATAGAGATCGATTCCTTTTCGCACGATTCACCTCGAAACACGGTTTGTCCGTTCTATGTCTCTGAATTCAGTTTGGAAATCCTCAGAAAATTCTGCGACTGCCTCATGGGGGCTCGGCGCCCAGGAAACGACTTCAGCAACGCTGACTGTTGCCACCAATACACCGCTATCTGGTGGTGCACTTCAATTGGGTGCCGACACCGTATCGCTTTTGGCGCTTGAGAAAAAAGGTGAAGGTGATTCGCCGTTGGAAACGTATGTGCGTGGAAACGATCTCGTCGCCCGGTTCAACAGCCAAGGCCATCCTTTTGACCGTGAAGTATATTGGCGAGTGATTGATTGTGATGCGGTTGAGCAAAGTGAAAGTGCTGGCGAGCCCTTGATGGGGGTTGAGTTGATCTACTCTCTGCAAACCGATTCGCTCGATTCTAGTCCAGCTCCAAAGGTGACTTCGCTGGTGCCAATGAAGTCGTTCAAAGTTTACTCGGTCGTGGGGGCCGGCACTGACGCAAATCGATCATGGCAGGCGTCAGATGATCTCGCCGGTAGTCAATTGTTGGTGGCGACTTTGGTCGGAGGCGCCAAGCTGGCTCTTGGAGCGTTTCCGTCGGATCTCGCAAGTTTAGAAATCGAAAATCCCCAATCGCCCTGCCCTGTCGTCTTTCATCTGAATTCGGACTTTCTGGAGAAAGGCGTCATTCGAAGAACACGCATGTTTGTTTGTTGCGGCGGTCCCGACGCCAGTGAAGCGCGATTGATTCATCAGGCGACCGCATTTCTTAATTCTGAAATTCCCTTGACGACGTAATGTCGATGGTGAACTTGTCCATTTCTCAAACCAATTCTTTTATTCCCTAGTAAATCGTGTGACCGAAGAATTTACCGATGCAGAATTAGAGTCATTCCTCGATGAAACGCTTGACGGTGAACGCGCGATTCAGATCGAGCAAGCTCTTCGCAATGACAAAACACTGCTAACGCGATTGAGCCATATCAACGGGCGGCGTGATGCGGGCATGCATTCGCTGGGAGAGATTTGGCGTCGGAATCAGATCGGTGTGCCCTCGCGGGAGGATATGGGCAACTATCTTCTGGGCGTGCTGGAAGATGCTCATTCTGATTACATTCAGTTCCGCTTAGAAGTACTGAAATGTCCTTTTACGATCGCGATGAAGACTGATTTGGTAAATCAGCATGGGGAATCGGAGGAGGTTTCTCAAAAACGCCGCACGAAAATTTACGACAGTAGTTCGGGCTATCTTCCCAAGCGGAAGAGTTAACCGATGAGAGTGCCCTTTGTTTAAGAGAAAGGCCTCGGCGGGGGCGGAATTGGCGTTTTCCGTTGAATTGCCGCGAGTCTTCATGCTGAGCTCGAGGTTGTTTAGAGTGTGGGTGTGAGTCGACATTGTGGCGTTGTCGGAAAAACCTCTAAGATGCCCCAACCGAATGCCGACAAGCAAACGTTGACGCCCTCAAAATTGTTCCGTGCTTACTCACTCATGCCAGACCTTTCATTTGTAATTCCTGCCTACAACGAACAAGATTCGCTTGTGCAATTGCACAAGGAAATCGCCAGCGTTGCCGCCGATAACAGCTACGATTTTGAGATCATTTTCGTTGATGATGGATCGACCGATGACACTTGGAAGATAATTGAATCGCTTTCAGCGGCTAACGAAAACGTCAAAGCGATTATGCTCCGCGGAAATTATGGCAAGGCGGCTGCCCTGCGTGCGGGAGCTCAGATGTCGACCGGTGATTTAATCTTCACCATGGATGCTGACCTGCAGGATGACCCAGCGGAAGTGCCCAAAATGTTGGCCGCGTTGACCGACGACTT
>CAYTPS010000084.1:8819-14911 GCA_964439245.1 uncultured Pirellulaceae bacterium
CTGGAAAGAGGTCCGGAACGATCCCGTTAATAAGACGATGCCGTCCAAGGTGTTTAATTGGCTGGTGGGACTGCTGACGGGTGTGAGACTGCACGATCACAATTGCGGGTTTAAGCTCTATCGGCGGGAGATTTTTGATGAAGTCAAATTGTACGGCGAGATGCATCGATTTGTGCCAGTGTTGGCCTCGGCCAAAGGGTTTCGCGTAACTGAAATTCCTGTCAATCATCGGGCGCGTCAGCACGGGGTCTCAAAATATGGACTCAAACGGCTGCCAAAAGGATTTTTGGACCTGCTAACGGTGAGTTTTTTGACAGGCTTCAATCAACGCCCGCAGCACCTGCTGGGAATGTTCGGTCTTGCCACATTCAGCGTCGGAGCGTTCGGAATGTTTGCGATGGCGATCTATTGGATTCTCAGAATGGTCGCCTATCCCGATTGGATTCCGTTACATCAACGTCCGGTTGTTTTGTACTCCGTTGGCTTACTGATATTGGGAACACAATTGCTGTCGATGGGTTTTTTGGCTGAGTTAGTTGTTGCCAAGGGGCAATCGCGCGAAGAACCCTACTCTGTCGCCAAAAGACTCGAATAAAATACGACCTACTTTCGTTTGCTTTTTCCTAAGAATCACTCATTCATGTCATCCGCCAACCGTCAAGCTTGCCCGACAGAACTGCCGGCCTTTTGTCAGCAACGCCATTGGTCGATCTACTGGATCTTAATCGCCTGCTCACTGGCGGTGGTCTGCGGAAGAATCGCCACGGTCCAAAATCACTTGGCGAAAAACGAGACACCATTTTTTTGTGCTAATGATCGCAGTCGATGGGCAACCGTTCGCGCTCTAGTAGATGAAAACACGTTTCACATTGACGATGTGATCGCGCGCGGCCAAACCATCAATTGGGATTCGATTGATAAGGTAAAACATGTTGGCCGAGACGGAAAAATGCATGCCTATTCCAGTAAGCCGCCGTTGTTGGCGTCCGTGGTGGCGGCGGGTTACTTTGCGATCAAGACGTTTACGGGATTGACGATCACCGAAGACACATTTGCCGTGACGCGCATTCTGTTGCTGTTATTCAATGGAGCGTGCTGGTTTGCGCTGCTGTATTTTTTGGCCAAAACGATCGACTGTATTTCGGTGCGCGACTGGAGTCGCTACTACGTGCTGGCTTGTGCCGGGTTTGGAACGTTCCTCTCGACGTTTGCAGTGTCGTTGAACAATCATCTGCCGGCGGCTGCTGCGACAATGGCGACGGTTTACTGCCTGACAAAGATCGTTCGCCACCCCGATTCAAGACTCCCGCAAGCGACTTGGCGGACTTTTCTTTCGGCCGGATTGGCTTCGACGCTGGCGTTTGCCAACGAACTACCAGCGTTGTCACTTTTAGCAGTCACAGGGTTAGTCT
The DNA here is from genome assembly GCA_964439245.1 of uncultured Pirellulaceae bacterium. Lineage (GTDB taxonomy): Bacteria > Planctomycetota > Planctomycetia > Pirellulales > Pirellulaceae > Mariniblastus. Next base: position 10,232 of record CAYTPS010000084.1, read on the forward strand.
GTACCTTTAGGTCCAGGCAGTTGACGTTGACGGCTTTTCTCCCGGGAAGCGCGTTGGTGCTGGCCGCGTTCCTTGGGACCAATTACGCATGCCATGGTGATTGGAAGATACCTTACGCACATCGCAGCGACGCAGCGGCGGTTGCCTCGGTCGAGATTGAACCATCAGGACCGGTTGTTGAAAAACTCGATGTTGGTGGCCTGCCTGCATTACTTGAAGATGCTCTGCCGCAAGCCTATCGATTCTCTTCGGTGGAAATCTCTTCCGGCGATTGGCCTGCGACGCCAGCTGAGGTGCGTCGGTGGAATGTAAAGGATCGGCTGTCCGATAACAGCTTCGTGATTCAGCATGACTCGTCGTCCGCGCTGAACTTGTTTTCGATTCATCCGCGATCGAACTGGTATGAGTACCCGGGCAGTTACTGGTTGAAGTCGAATTTTGAAAAAAAGTCACTGGTTGATCGGGGGCAAGAGGATCCGTTTATCTATGTATTCCATGTCTTGCTGGGACATCACGGCATTTTTTCGTTGACGCCAATTTGGATTTTGGCGTTGGCCGGGATGATGGTGTTGTTGTTTGCGTCGCGCTACCAGTTACGTTGGTTTGGGCTGGTGGCGATTGGTTTGTCGGTGGTCGTGGTTGCTTTCTACGTGATGCAACCAACGATCAATCGGAACTACGGTGGCGTTAGCAGTGGGTTGCGATGGGTGTTTTGGTTATATCCGCTGTGGTTGGTCAGCATTTTGCCGATGGCCGATGCTTTCGCGCAGTCAAAGTCGGGGCGTTTCTTCTGCTTGTTTCTGCTGGCCGCCAGCGTCGTTTCAGTTTCTTGGTCAAACCTTAATCCATGGGTCCACCCGTGGCTTTATCAGATTTGGCCCGGTTGACGTGTTTGCCGGTGCCTTCCCATTGGTCGGTAAAGTTAAGATTCGAACTTGGCGCTATTTCTCATTGCAGTCGATTGCGTGTCGAGTACCTTGGGTGTTTGGAATACGCCATTTGCAAGTCGTTAAATCTCCACTGAAGGGCCCCAAAGATGATTTTACGCCAGTCTCGAGTTCGTCTAGCGGTCGCCCTAGTCCTGCTGTTAGTTGGGGCGCTGGTGACGTCTCGGGCCCACGCTCAGACGGCTTATTTCTCAGTCGAGGGCGAGTTCAGCACCGCAGGTGACGAGCTTGACCTCTTGTTCCTGCTGGAGCCCGCGGTCAGCAGCCCTACGACGATGCGGTTCGAGACGTTCGCCAGCAGTGGTGGCACAAATGCCGTGGGCGACACCATCGCCGACGGGCCGGGCGACTCCGTGCTTAGGCTGATCAACTCGGCGGGCAACACCATCGCTGAGGACGACGACCGATCGTTTCTTAGTCGAGATTCACTGATCGGGTTCGGTGAAGGCGATACACCTCTACCTTCACCACTGGGGGTGGGCAACTACCGGCTGAACCTCGCGGACTTTGACGACGACACCGACCCCTACGCCGTCGACTTGGTCGCACCAGCCGACGCGTGTTGCTGCTGTCAATTCAACGCAACATTACCATTCCGGGGTTCATCGATTCACTGGCGTTTGGCACCACCGGTGGAGGAAGTGATCAGGCTACCTTTTTCAACATCGCCAGCCTGACCATCGATGGTCCTCTGGACATCGGTAGCAGCGGAAACGCCGCCTTTGTCCAGTCCAGCAGCATAACCACGGTCAACGGGACCACGACCGTCAACTCGGGCGATACGCTTGACGTTATGCCCGGAGCTTTTTTATAGCCAACGGTGACATCACCGTCGACGGCGGCACTTTCACCAACGACAATCTCGGGGTGTTGCTCCTCGCCAGCGGCAAGGATCTGCTCGCAATCAACGGCGGGCAGGTCGAAACGACCAGCGGCGCCGTGGTGATGAGCTCTGCTCAAACCGCAAACATCTTTACCGGTGCCGACTGGACCCACACAGGAAATCTCATCTTTGGTAGCAGTGCGGGCAACGAAACGATCGCCGTCGACGGCACCGGCTCGACGCTCAACATCACCGGAGACATCATCGTCAGCGGCGGCGTAATTAGTATTCAGAGCATGGGAACCCTCGAAGCTGGTGGCGACATCATCGTTAATACTGGTGGCACGTTGGGTGTGACAAGTGTTTCAGCACTCGACTCCGAAGGCGACATCACCGTCAGTGGTGGCACTTTCATCAACTCCAATGCCGGAGAACGCCTCTTGGCCAACGGCAAGACGCTGCTTGCCACCAACAGCGGGGTAGTCCGAACGACAAGCAGTCAATTGGTCTTCGACAGCGACCGCGATGCCACCGTTGATGGTGGAGCCAACTGGGCCCACACCGGCGCCATCGTCGTGGGCAGCGTTTTTGGTGCAGGCTCGGTCACCGTGAGTGACGCCGACTCCAGGCTCACCGTCAACGGAGACATCACCGTCAATACCGATGGAACATTTAATGTGACAAGCACGGGAACCCTCGACGCCAATGGCGACATCACCGTCGACGGCGGCACGTTTACCAACAGTAACACCGGGCAGCTACTGCTAAATACAGAGGGCAAGAGTCTGGTGGCTAGCAACGGCGGGCAGGTGCAGACTACGAGCAGCTTCATGGCCATTGGTGGGGGGCAAACCGCCTCGATCAACAGCGGCGCGGACTGGACCCATACTGGCGTCCTCGTCGTGGGTACCCAGTCAGGTGACGGCACGATCACCTTGGACGGCACTGGCTCGGCGCTCGACGTAAGTGACAATTTATCATTGACCGTCGATGGCAACCGCGGCGTGGTCAATATTCAAAACAACGCTCTGGCCACGGCTAATGCCCTTAGTGTTGGGCAGGATAGAACCTCCGCCACCACCGACGGCGAGCTCAATATCAAAACTGGAGGTGGCCTGACCACCGGAGATATCCGAGTCGGCAGCGTCGACGGCAACGAGGGCACCGGCACGATCAACCTCGACGGCACAGGCTCCACTCTCACTCAAACCGGAGCGTCCTTCCTGTCCCTCGGCAACGCCGACACGCCCGGCAATGAAGGCATTCACGCGATCAACGTCACCAACAAAGCCGTCTTCACCACGGGCACCGGCACCACCAATATCCGCAAGACCGGTACGCTTACTGTTAACACGGGCGGCGATTTCAATGTGCTGGGCGACTTTGTCACCACCGGCACGATCGATTATGAACTCGAATCGTTTTCATCCTTCGAAGGCATTCAAGTCGATGGTGCGGCGACGCTCGGCGGAGATCTTCGTGTCGGTACCAGTCTGTCGTTCATCCCAACAAGCGGTGAGGTATTTGAATTGATCCGCGCCGACGGTGGGGTCTCCGGCACCTTCGATGACGTTTCGTTTGATGACGTGCCCGACGGCCTCGGATACGAAATCGTTTACAACGCAAACACAGTCGAACTCGTAGTCTCTGGAGGGTTACTACTTGGCGACGCAGACCTGAGCGGTGTCGTCGACTTCGCAGATATTCCCGCGTTCATCCAAATACTTATGGGCGGTACTTTTCTCGACGAGGCGGATTGTGACCGTGACGGGGATATCGACTTCGATGATATCCCTGTGTTCATCCAAATTCTTCTTGCTGCTTGACGTTTGAATTGGTTATTGCAGTAGCAAATAGGGCTTATTGATCGCTCGGTTGGCAGAACTCGGGCCGTTGGAGGTCCGTCGGCAGCATGGTGTCCCCATTGAAAAACCCGTTCCAATGCGATTCTTGTGGATGCTACGCTTCTTTTTCCGGCTCGAGGTCTAGGGTGCGGTAAAGAGCGGTTGCCGAAAATCGACCTCAGCCTGTACATTCTTCGCAAAAGCGGCATTCACGCCGAACAGTTTTGACTTTGCCTTTGCGTTCTTCCCGAATAGTTTTATGAAAATCAATTTCTACAACTCTCTAACCAACCAACAAGAAGAATTCAAATCCATTCAGGACGGCGTCGTCAAAATGTACTCTTGCGGTCCAACCGTTTATGACTTCGCTCACATTGGTAACTTTCGCAGTTTCTTGTTCGGTGACTTGATGCGGCGGTTCTTGGAACTTGCCGGATACGATGTGCAGCACGTGATGAACATCACGGACGTTGGTCACATGGTCGAAGGCGAAGACGACAAAATGCTCGCCGCCGCCTCACGCGTTAAGGAAAACAAAAAGTCAGGGCGCGTTCCCGAAGGCGCTATTGAGGATCCAAACGATCCTTACCAGATCGCCGACTACTACACCAAAGCTTTTTTGGATGACGCCAACAAGCTGGGGTACAAAGTCGCAGCCGAATACCCAGAGAGCATGCCACGGGCGACGGACTACATCGACGGCATGATCAAGATGATTGAGCGCTTAATTCAGCGCGGCCATGCGTATGTTTCGTCCGATGGGGTGGTCTACTTCAGTGTCCAGAGCTTTCCTGAGTACGGCAACTTGAGTGGCAACACGATGGATAAACTTCAAAGTGGTGCCGGCGGACGGGTAAGTGATCAAAATCAGTCGATGAAGAAACACCCGGCTGATTTTCTGTTGTGGAAGCCGGATCAAAAACACATCATGAAATGGGATTCGCCATGGGGCGTCGGCTATCCGGGCTGGCACATTGAATGTAGCGTAATGGCCGCCGAAAAACTTGGCCAAGACGTGATCGACATTCACACCGGTGGCGAAGATTTGATCTTTCCGCACCACGAG
>CAYTPS010000085.1:0-9979 GCA_964439245.1 uncultured Pirellulaceae bacterium
TCGGATATTTGTATAAGAGACAGAGGGTGACCAGCGAGAAATTTGAAGGGGGATGACGTTGCAGAAAGTCATTGACCTGGTCGACGGTGATTGAGGAAATTGACTCGTTGAGTTCGTCGAGTGTTCTCAATCGCCCTAAATGGAACCAGTCGCTGTTGATCGAGCTGGCGCGAGAGCGGCATGATTCTTGTTGGCTGATCAGCCGGCTGCGGATCTGGATTTTAAGGCGGTCTAATTCTGATTTGGTGATGCCGTTACCCAATTCGACCAGTTGTTCAACGATGACGTCCAAGGTTTCTTGAGCCCGCGCGGTACTTGTGCCGCTGTAGCAGAAAACGCCCGCTTGATCTTTGGTCATGTGGTTGGAAGCGTGCACCGTGTAGCACAAACCGCGTTTCTCACGCACCTCGGTGAACAAGCGCGAGCAAAAGCCATCACTCAACACCCCGATCGCACACCGATTGAGGTAAAAGTCGGGATCCGAAACAGTGAACCCTTTGAATCCGACAACAATATGCGTCTGCTCACTTTCAAACGGGATGTGATGCGAGCCAGATTCTGGCGGCACGATGGCAACTTCGGGATCTGGTTTCGGTTTCCAGTCACCAAACAGTTGGCCCACTTCATCGACAAGACTCTCCCAATCAAAATTGCCTGCCACGGCGATGATCATGCCGTTTGGTCGGTAAAGTGATTGGTGGGAGTCGAGCAAATCGTCCATAGTAATGCGGTTGATCGACTCGACGGTGCCGTCGCTGTCGCGTCCATCGGGGCTTCCATAAAACCTAGCTCGCATTTCGTCCATGGCTTTCTGAGCGAGGTCGTCCGCGGTGGCGGCAATTTCCTGCAGACAAACCATGCGGCCATCTTCTAGTTGATCGGCCGGAAGGAGCGGACGACGAAGCATCTCGGCCGCAATTCTCAGCGCGGGAACCAACTCGCTGGCGATCATCGCACCGCCGTAGTGCGTCTGATAGTTGCCAGCCGATGAGGACGAAGCGATGCCCAACATCTGCAGGGCTTCCACATACTGTCTCGAGTCCATGTCACCGCAGCCGCGTTGAACCATCTCACACAGGAAGTTTGCCGTGCCGACTTTCTCAGCATCGTCGTAGCGACTGCCGGCGGAAACCGAAATGGCATATGCTGCCGATTGCAACCACGGCATGTGATGCCCGACTAGCGTGAGGCCATTGTCAAAACTGAAGTGGGTAAGATGCTGCTGTGTCATGGAGGCTGCTGAAATCCGAGTGAAAGGTCGGGACAGATTCTAGCCTAAGGGACGCAAGAGTTCTACCTAGCCTCAGCAGACGGGTAAGCCAACTGAAACTTTCTTCGTAAGCTTACACAATGGCGAACCCTAACCGATGGTCGAGAGAAAAGGTCTTGGGCCACGGGTTTACGTCGAATGCAATCAAGCGGCTAGTTGGAGGGCCGCATCGAATAAGTCTGCCGGCGTCTGTTGATTGCGGCGAGGGCAAACGTTATGGATGATCGTCTCCGCAACTTCTTTTCAAAAGCTGTTTGAGATTCGCTGCCTACAGAGTTAATGTATATGAAAAAGCAGGTGTTGAATCTTCTCTGCGAATCTACTTTTCTAACTTGCTGGGGTTCGACGTTGTCGTCGAAAAACCTCGGCAGCGACTCATTTCACCTATAAGGCAAACATGCAGCAGTACCTTCGCAATACCCCAATTAGTTTGTTCTCTCTGGCTTTGGCTCTGTCAGCAATTGGATTGTTGAGCTCAGATGCCTCGGCGCAGGGTCTCAATGTGAGTATCGGTAGTGCCACGGTCGATATGGCTGCCAACACCGGAACGGTAAGTGCCTCAATCGATATCGCGATAGAGAATCCAACGGCAGGTCCTTTACCAATTGCCGGCTACACTTTCTTTCTGGATATCGAACCTATTGGTATGGCGCTTCCGACGGGGATTACCTTTGACACGCCAGCAGCTACCTTCAGCAGCGGTAACGGTGCTGGTCTGCTGGCCGGAGCAAACATAGACGGAATTGTTAACCCGAATCCTGCCGAAGGCGATCTTGGTCTGAGCCAGCTTCAATTGTTTGATGCATCGGTTTTGGGAGGAGCTTCGGAGTTATTGTTGACGGTTAACCTGCTGATCGATCTTGAGACAGTGGTTGCAGGAGAGTACGCCGTTGCGCTTAGCAGCGCCGGTCAAAACTCCATTTCGTCGATCGGCAACAGCGACCAAGCGTTCACCTCAACGCCCGGTGCTTTGACGATCGAGGCCTCCAATCAAGTTATATTGGGCGATGTCGATCTAAGTGGAGTCGTTGACTTTGCTGACATTCCTGCATTCATTCAGGTGCTTTCTTCTGGCGGATTCCAAGCTGAAGCGGACATCGATCAGAATGGCGTCGTCGACTTTTCAGATATCGGGCCGTTCATCACAATCTTGACGGGTGCGTAGGACGCCAACAGACTGGCAGCCGTTTCATAATCTTCCTTGTTGTACAAGTCTTTTCTTATGCTCCGCCGATTCAAGTCCAACAGAAGAACACGCAGTAGCTCCGCGAGTCAGACCAATTATATGGCTCTCGAGAGGCGACTTCTGTTGGCTGCCGATGCTCCTAGTGTCGTAGACGTAATGGTCGGCAGCACTCAGTTTTCCGAGGACTTTACTAGCGTGGTTGCAGGTCCCGATGGAGTGGGTACTCCCTCGTTGGTGACCAACAGTTGGAATCACTTCCATGGATGAACATTGACACCCTCTATTTGCAGTTTAGTGCGGACGTGTCTGCGTCACTGTCGGCTGATGATGTCAGGCTGGTCGGAACCAGTGCCGGGACTTATGCGGTGGACTTGGTCGCGTATGAAGCGGTTACCGATACGGCAGAGTTCCGCATCATCAATGACGTTAACATCGACAGCTTCGTTTTCTCGATTCTCGACGGTGCCGTTGCTAACGCCGCCGGTGCGATGTTGGACGGGGAATGGACGTCAGAACAAGCTGGGGATTCAGGAGACGGAACCCCGGGTGGTCAGTTCGACTTCTTTTTCAACGTCCTCGTTGGAGATGAAGATGGATCGCGTCAGATCAACACAACTGACGCGTTAAACATTTCTGAATCCAACACGCACGCGGTAGACCGAACAAACTTTCGCCGAGACATCAATGGAAGCGGTCAAATCAACTCGGTCGATGCTTTTGCTGCGGTTGCCAACAGTAGCAATGGTTTGCCTGCCTCGCCAGCGGTGCCTTCGGCGAGTTACGGAGACGATTTCCAGTCGGCAACGGCGATCAACACGCCCGTTCGTTTAACAGGAACGCTAGAGTCGTTTGAAGATGAGCACTGGTTCAGCTTCGATACTGTTGCTGGCCAGCAGTACGTGTTTGAAACTCCGGTTGATCTTGATGCCGAATTGACACTGTACGATACCGATGGCACGACCGTGCTTACGTCAAGGAGCTACGGAGGTGAGCTTTCGTGGTTTGCGCCTGATGATGGAAAGTACTATCTATCGCTTACGGCGCGGGTGGACGGCACGCCAATCTCCTACTATCTATTGGGCCATGCCAGGTACGCCGATAGCGCAATCCGTTTTGACGCGAACGACTACTATACCGACGGCATCGTTGGTTTTGAAGTGAATGATGCGAACGGATTTGTTTCCGGAGCAACCGTTTTGCTTGAATCTTCTTCTGGTGACGCGGAGACGATAACAATCGCCTCAAACGGCGTTGTTTTTTCTTCTTCGATCAGTGCGGCTGAAGGTACCGCAAACTCGGGCGATGGAGTTCTTCAGGTTTCCGAAGGCGACACGATCACGGCAACTTACGTTGATTCCGATGACGGATTCGGTTCGACATCCGCGGCCAGCGATAGTGCGACGATGGTTGTTGACGACCGTGGCGACGACGCGGCGTCGGCTCTGATGCTCAACTATCTACCGACAAATTTTAGTGGAACTATCGAAGTTCCGGGGGACGCGGATTGGTATAGTTTCAGCGCAAACGCTGGCACGACATACCGATTCGACCTGTGGTTCTCCGGAGGTTTAGGTCTGACCGTGTATGATAGCGATGGGACGACTCAGCTGGAACAGTCTTCGCTTGATTTACCTTGGGTGGCTTTCGATGCGCCCAGCGATGGAACTTACTATCTGTCGGTCTCCGGGCTCAACCCCACTGCCAGCCGAAGTTATCAAATCTCGAACGAGATCTATGTGGACAATGTTGGCGATAATGCTGCGGCAGCAACTCCGCTGAATGTCCCCGGCAGCACCAGCGGTTCCATTGATTTCGCAGATGATGAAGACTGGTTTAGCTTCAACGTGACGGCGGGCACGACCCTGCATTTTGAAGTTCCATCTCAGGACTATCGTTCCGAGATAATTCTCTATGACACCGATGGAACGACTCAGTTGATAAGAGACGACTCGTCGAGTTCGCCCTCGTTTACTGTGAGCTTGCCAAACGATGGAACTTATTATCTTTCGATTAAAAATTACTCCAGTAGCAACACAAACAACTACACACTGATGGCCTCAGTGATCGAAGATATTCATGGGGATGATGCCGCTTCAGCGACAGCGTTAGCACTGCCAGCCAGTATTTCAAGTTCGATTGAAATCACGGGCGACGCTGATTGGTTTAGTTTCACCGCGATCGCTGGCGCGGACTATATCTTTGAAATTCCAGTCAACGACTTACATCGGCTAACACTCTACGACGCTGATGGAATCACTTCGCTTGTGCAAGATGATTCGTCGGATCCGTACGTTGGGAAGCACCAGACGACAGGACTTATTTCCTTTCGGTTACGAACTTCTCTTCCAATGCCGAAGCCCTAGAGTTTTGGGGTTATGAGCTATCAGCGTCGGTGTTTTTTGACGACTATGGTGATAGTGCTGCGGAGGCGACGGCTCTCACTCTCCCGGCAAATACCACGGGTTCGATTGAAATTGCCGGTGACATGGACTGGTACAGTTTCACAGCTACTGCTGGGGAGAAGTTCGAATTTCAAGTGGCGGTCTATGACGAAGTTCCCACGCTTACGCTTTACGACACTGATGGTGTGACACAGCTTGAGCAAGAGAACTACAGTTCATCAATATTGTGGAACGCGCCGAGCAATGGTGTTTACTACCTTTCTGCCGAGCACTACTTCAGTTTAGATCCCGGAACATACGAATTGTTGGCCAAAGTACTTGTCGATGACGACGGCGACAGCGCCACCGCTCTTGCATTGCCCGCAGCTGTTTCCAGTTCAATAGCGATACCGGGGGACCAAGATTGGTTTAGCTTCTACGCACTCTCAGGTGAGACATACCTGTTTGAAGCCCCCAACGAGGACCCGGACACGGTGTTGACGCTATACGACACAGATGGAACAACTCAACTGGAGCAAGACGAATTCTTCAATGCAAGGATAATGTGGATTGCGCCGAGTGATGGGACCTACTTTCTTTCTATTGAGAACTTCGTTTACAACGGATTTGGAGATTACGTTCTCATGGCGGAAATGATCATCGACGACTACGCTGACACTTTTGCTACGGCAGACTCTCTTATCTTTCCCGCAGATTTAGCGGGGACGATTGAAACCCAAGGGGACCAGGACTGGTTTAGCTTCAGTGCCATTGCTGGCAGGACGTACAATTTTGAGGTTCCAAATTTTGAGAATTTCGTTTACCGCGTCCTCTACGACAATGATGGGACTACAGAACTTCGCCGGCGCCGAGGTTCGCAAGACTTATTCTGGGTCGCACCCAACAGTGGAACTTACTATCTGGCCATTGAGAGCTTGTTTGGTTCTGACATTGGGAGCTACGAACTCACGGCCGCAGATGTTACTGATGATCACGGAGACGATGCAGCGACAGCTACGACGCTCGATTCAACAGGTAGCAGCCTCTTTGGTACGATTGACGTTCCCGGCGACCACGATTGGTTTGGCTTCAATGCTGATGCCAACAGTAGTTACCAATTCATAATTCCATCATCTGATGAGACTACTGAGTTGACGCTCTTTGATACTGATGGAATAACTCAACTTGATCACAGTCGGAGGGGATCGGTGTTCTGGGTCGCGCCCAGCGATGGGACATATTACGTTTCGGTAAACAATTTCTCCTCCCGTGAAATTGGCGCCTACGAGTTATTAACTACGCTTTTCAGCGACAATCATGGCGATGACCTTGGGACGGCAACTCAGCTCCAACTTCCGGCATTCGTACCGAGTGCAGTTGACACCGAGTCCGATCAGGATTGGTTCAGTTTCAACGCTGTTGTAGGCGAAACATACCGGTTGGATCTCAATCGTTTCGAGAACGAGCACACCGAGTTAATCATCTACGACACAGATGGTACAACCCAGTTAGAACAAGACACAATTACCTTCGGAATCGATCCAACGACATTCTGGCTGGCGCCGAGCGATGGGACCTACTATCTTTCCGTGGCGGGGTTAGGTGTGTATGACCTCTCGGTTTCGTCGGTCAACGATGACCATGGAGAGAATGCGGCTACAGCGACCGCACTTGCCCTGCCTGCAAATATTTCAGGCACATTCGAAACCCCCGACGATAAAGACTGGTATAGCTTTACCGCTGTTGCCGGCGAGAAGTTTGAATTTGGAAACCCCGATCTTCCTAGTGGACGCTCCACCAACTTAAATGTGTTCGACGTCGATGGAACAACGGTACTTCTGTCGAACGAGTCGGTGTGGATAACCCCTAGTTCGGGCACCTATTTTCTTTCCCTAGAGGGGTTCGATCGCTTCGGTTTGGAGGACTATGAGCTTTCAATAAACGTTTCAATCGATGATCATGGCGATAGTGCCGAGAGAGCTACCCCTGTAGGTTTCCCGGCGGTCATTTCGGGAGACATCGAGCTGGAGGGGGACCAGGACTGGTTTCGATTCGATGCCGCTATCGGAACCAATTATTTGTTTGATGCTACCAATTCAAACCATACTCTAATGCTAACGGTGTTTGCCTCCGACGGAATAACACCTTTAGTCGACGGATTATCCGTTGGAACTCTGATCTGGAAACCGCCTAGCGACGGGACTTATTACCTTTCCGTTGAGTCACGGTTTTCCTTTGAGCTGCCACAATACGAACTCTCAACCACTTTCATTATCGATGATAACGGAGACGATGCCACAGCAGCAACATTGATTGATGTCGACACGACGGTCAATGGATCAATTGAGACTCGTGAAGATGTGGATTGGTTTCGCTTTAATGCGATAGCCGGAACAAGCTACCGAATAGCCCTGATCAACCGAGCCTTAGCGCCAAACCGTAACGGAAGGCTTGCTCTCTACGACACCGATGGGGTGAGGGTGCTTGACTCTGCTGTAACGACGGGTTTGCAATTTGTGTGGCTCGCGCCTAACGATGGGCCTCGCTTCATTTCTGTGAGTGGGTGGTTAGGTAATGAAATCTTCGACTATGAAGTTTTCGCTGTGCCTTTCATTGACGACCATCGCAATGCCCCTGCAGAAGCGACATCTATCAATCTTCCCGCGAACATTCTAGGGAATTACGAATGGACCGGAGATGAGGATTGGTTTCGTTTCGACGCAACGGCGGGCGAAGAGTTCATTTTCGAGATACCCCGTCATGACGACGATGTAACGTTGGCGGTATATGATACCAATGGCTCGACAAGACTGGACAGCGAACTGGTCACCTTTGCGTTTGATTCTGGGGTATTGTTCTGGACCGCACCAAGTGCTGGCACTTTCTTCCTGTCTGTAGATCCCCGCTTTGCCAACGGCGCAGGTGCCTATAACCTTCTCGCGACTTCCGTCACTGACGACTTCGGTGATGATGCGGCGACGGCGTCGCCACTTGTCCTTCCAGCAAACATCTCTGGAGCGATCGAGTACGGCGGTGATCCAGATTGGTTTAGTTTCAACGCTGTCGCGGGGGAACAATTTTACTTTGCTATTCCCGACCATGATGAGTTTATCAGGCTGCAATTGCATGGCACCGATGGAATTACCCAACTGGAGTATGACCATTCTTACACCCCTTACTTTTTCTGGCTCGCACCAAGTGACGGCACCTATTTTGTATCAATCGAACATGCGTCCACCGGCACTTTTGGAGACTACCAATTTGTAGCCTCTGCGATTGTCGACGATCACGGCGATGATTCAACGACCTCAACGCTGCTTCAGTTTCCTTTGGACGTCGCTGGCTCGATTGAATCGCCTGATGACCGAGACTGGTATCGTTTCGATGCGGTCGGCGATTTGGTTTATGACTTTCGACTTGAACTGGAAGGGCTTAGCGATGGCGAGCTGAGCCTTTACGACAGCAACGGATCAACCGTCTTAGTGGATGCTCGTTTCCCAGAAATTTCATGGGTCGCACCGAACAACGGGCCCTTTTACCTCGTGGTCGGAGGAGACTCCAGCGATGACTTTGGCAATTACCAACTGCAGGGATCCAGCCGAGTGCAAGCGACATCCGTTCATTTTGATCAAAGCGGCTACCTTATTTCACATGAGGTGACCATTGATTTGATTAATGCCGGCGGATTTGGCGAAGAATCAAGGCTGACGGTCGAGTCTTCATCGGGAGATTCGGAAACTTTTGAAATTGCCGAGACCGGCATTTATTCTTCAACCACATTGAGTAGTGTCGCTGGTTCGCCCATTCTTAACGACGGTATCCTTCAGGTGGCCGATGGTGATCGACTTGTGGCCACATACTTTGATGAAGACCAAGCTCTTGCAGGTAAGTATCTAATTGACAGCGTAGATATCTATGCTGATGACCATGGTGGTAATGCAACCACAGCAACAGTTGCCGATTTCCCCGGAACAACCGCTGGTTCAATCATTCTAGACATTGACCAAGATTGGTTTCGTTTCTCTGCCGTTGCAGGCTTGAGTTACGTTTTTGAAATTTAACTTGTGGACTACAGTTTCTTTTTTGATTCAAGCTTGACCTTGTACGATACCGATGGTGTAACGCCCCTAGCTGTCGACCAGAAAAGCGGCTACTCGTTCTTCGACACTGTCGAAGGGGCGTCCATTTCGTGGCAGGCCAGTGTCACCGGCGAGTACTACGTAGCGGTCGGAAGTGTTGATGAGGATTCGACCTACCAGCTAGTGGTCTCTTCGTCTGCTCCGTCAGTTATCGAAGATGTGATCGTCAGCAGTACTCAGTTTGGCGACAGTTTTATTGATGTGATTGGGGCGGAAAATGGGCTGGGGTACTCGCTGGTTGGTGGTCACCAACTGGAATCACTTCCATGGATGAACATTGACACGTTCTACTTGCAGTTCAACGAAGACGTGTCTTCTTCGTTATCGGCTGACGACGTGACACTCACTGGAATCCTCGGAGGAACTCTTAATTTGGATCTGGTAAGCTATGACACCACTAGCAATACGGCTGAATTTCGCATTGACGGCAATCTTAACTCTGACAGTTTCGCCATTTCCATTGCTAGTGATTCAGTCTTTAACCCGCTAGGGACGGCATTCGATGGAGAGTGGGCGGCTGGGCAAACGGCACCGAGTGGCGACAGCACACAAGGCGGACAATTTGATTTCCACTTTAACGTCCTCGTTGGCGACGAAGACGCCTCCGGCCAAGTGAACACAGTTGACGCCATTAATATTTCTGAGGCCAGCACAATGCTTACGGACCAAACGAACTTCCGCCGAGACATTGATGGAAGTGGTCAAATAAACTCTGCCGACGTATTTGCGGCAATGTCCAACAACACCTACGGATTACCTGCCGACTCAACCCTGCCTGTCTCGATGGCATCCGCCGTGGCATTGCACTCCAATTCCGATCGAGATGTTTTCTACAGCCTAGAGTATAGTTTAGCCAAGCTCGACGAGAATGCGAACCGGGGCGATTCGACGTAGTAGACTCGGTAGCAACACTCCATCATCGACAGTTATTAAAAAACACGAACCAAACAATTGTTCGGCTCGTGTTTGAAAATAATGAGCTTCTTTGGGCGATGCTCAGACG
>CAYTPS010000085.1:9989-14810 GCA_964439245.1 uncultured Pirellulaceae bacterium
AGGGTCTGGATTTGTTGGTTCCAGCGTTCAAGAACTTCTGGCGTGGCGAAGATGCCAATTTGATCGCCGTCAAATCCTGATTCGCTGACAACCACAGTGTCGCCAAAACGACTCAGCAGCGATTGGTAAATCTCTTGGTCGATCATACGCGATGACGACGTCGGGCGTTGGTGATTCTTGACACAGTCTCGCAGGACACAGTGAGCGAACCGAATTGCCGCGGCATCCAAATCTGGGGCGAGTAGAACCCAACGGCTTTGATCAGACTGGACGTAGTATTTTGGCATCATCAAATTTTCTTTAGTCATTCTTTCGAATTGTGGCAGGGCAGCCGTTAGGAGGTATGTCCGGCGGCTGCAGTGGCGTGGGTCATTTAGGTGTCTTGGAGTCGCGTTTTATCGGGTGAAATTGCCATTGCTCCGCGATTCTGAAGGAATATAGGTTACGGTTTTGGCGGGGTCGGATAAAAATCGATTTATGCTCCAAACCGATCTCTTTGGTCAATTTACGGCTTTCTCGGCCCAAGGGTCTCCAGAGCCGATGGCTGTGCACACTCCTCGATGCTAGACCGCAGAGCCGACTCGTCGCGTTTAGACAATTGGGATAGAATCGGCCAAACCGACGGGTGAAACAGTCATCCGAAATGCGTTCATTTCGAAACTCGATGTCAGGTTCTTTTATGCGAAACTTTCTTGTGGCCGCAGCCACTTTTTTCTTGTCGTTTCAAGTGTGCGTTTTGTGTTCGACGCCGGTGGCCGCTCAAGAGAATGCGTTGGTTGAACCTGTCTCGGGTGATTCCGTGTCCTCCAAAACACGCACTTTTCGATTCACGTACGGGGCGGTGTTGACCAAACTGCCGCCTGGAAAGTCTGTAAAGGTATGGCTGCCGCTTGCGACGGGCAACCACGACCAAGACGTGAAACTGTTGGATGTCAATCAAGAGAAGTTTGAGCGCACAACCGACAAGAAATACGGCAACGCGCTGATCTACTTCGAGACAACGGCCAACGATGCGGGTGAAGTGCCGATCGAGGTAAACTATTTAGTAACGCGAAGAGAACTCACGTCGGCGTCACTTGAGTCTGCCGATGATTCGGCAAAGTCTTTTCTGGGCTCAAATGCCCTCGTTCCGACCAGCGATAAGCTTCGAGAGATCGTGATGGACGCGGCCGGCGTTGCCGAATCCTCAAGCGGCAAGCAAGCAATACAGATCGCGCGACAACTTTATGACGGTGTAGACAGCCATATGAAGTACAACAAGCCGGCAGACATTAAGGGCTGGGGCAAAGGCGATGCTGTCTGGGCTTGTGACAGCAAATTTGGCAACTGCACCGACTTTCACAGCCTGTTCATTGCCTCGGCACGTAACTTGAACATTCCTTCCAAATTTGAAATTGGATTTCCAATTCCCGTCGACTCCACTGGTGGAACCGTTGGCGGATATCATTGCTGGGCCAAGTTTTTGGCAGACGGGAAATGGCTGCCGGTGGATATATCAGAAGCCGACAAGCATCCGGATTTAAAAGAGTACTACTTCGGCAATCTATCGGCAGACCGAGTCATGTTTTCGGTGGGACGTGATTTAGAGTTGGTTCCCGCCAATGAAGCCGGCCCTGTAAATTACTTGGTTTATCCCTACGCTGAAGTTGATGGCAAGCAGCATCGAGATTTCACCAAAGCGTTTCGGTTCGAGGATGTCAGGACAACGAAATGATCTTTGGGCACTGAAGTCAGCGGAGTTACTATTGGTTCATCAAGAGCTCGATAAACAACGGGATATCCGAAAAGTCCACCACTCCATCGAAGTTAATATCTGCCTCAGCTTGGCAGCCTCCTGACTGTAGCACCGCGATGAATGCGGGAATATCTGCGAAGTTTACCATGCCGTCGAGGTTAACGTCTCCTAAAGCAGGCCCCGGGGTGGCGGTCGACACTACTAGTGCAGTACTACTCAAGACTCCGTTGCCGGTGAAGGTGAGTCGTAGTGAGTTATCACCATCAACTAGATACTCAATTGGAATATCAATCTCCCGGCTGACCAAACCTTCATCGATCGAGCCAAATTCTTCATCGTCGACTCCTCTTTCGTCGGCCGTTACGGTCAAGGAATTTCCGTTGATTGAGACCAAAAACGAATCCGCGCCAACTGACCTTGAGTAACCCACACGAAGTTTCGCCGCGATCGCGTCGGTAATGTCTGCGTCAATCAATACCTCAGGTGAGCGGCCAGGGAATCCATCGTTCAGATCAACCGCTACCTGATCGCCGTAGTAGGTTTCGTCAAATACCAACCGGGTGTAATCAAAATCGCTGCCAACATCAAACGTGATCACTGCACCTTCTTTAGGATTGAGTACTAGGTTGCCATAGGTGCTGGTAATGTCCTGGTCTTCCACGAACACGTTTCCTGCGGCCGCATCGCGGTAGACTCTGCTGATGGTCGCAGAATTTACCGCGCCCATCCCGCCTAGCAACAGATTAAGGTCAAGTGTCTGAGACGTGTGCAGCAAGTTGTTTAACAGTAGATAGACTTTGTCACCGTCGCGAAAGCCAGCGGCTTGCAAATCATCATTGGATCCTTGAACATTGATGTAGTCACCCTTTACCGGTGCGTACATCCGCATCGTGTGGCCAATAATGGTTTCGAAGTAGAGGCCTGTACTGTCTCGTTCGTAAATTACGTTGTCGTCGCTGTCACGGTTCGGGAATTCATTTCTCCAGTGGGCTGCGAAAATGAACGGAACTGCGTTCACAATCGCGTCAGGTCGATTGATATAGACCAATAATTGCTCACGCAGGTTCCTACTTTGATCCCATTGCTGCACGTCCCGGTCGTAACCGGCGTAGCTTCCGTTGGCGGTGCTTCCGTTAACGCCGCGGTTGAACGATGAATATTCAGTGATTGAGATTGGCAAGCGATTCCCATGAGTCTGTTCCTGGTGATTTCGCATCATGTCAATCTGAGAGTTAATGCGTCCAGGACTTTGGTCAACGGCGCGCTGCACGGTTTGATTGGATTGGACGTCGTACCTTTCGTAAGGGTGAAAGGAGTAGTAGTCCAGATCCGCTCCAGCGATATCAATGAACGGCTTGATCGTGTTCTTCCAACGCAAATAGTCGTTGCCGGCGAAATCGGTTACGGCCAGACTAGGACCGCCAATCGACGCTGAGGGGAACTCCGACTTAATCATCTGAGCGATGTCCCGGTGATATTCGGCCAACTCCTGACTGGATGCCAATAGGGTTGCGGCACCGCTAGGCCCGCTAAAAATACCCGCGATGTGCAAATCGGGTTCATTAATAATTTCAATGTGGAAACGGTTGGCATCGCGCGGGTAGAAAGCGTTGGGGCCATAGACGACCTCGCGTAGATAAGTCCTCAAGTAGTCCGCGTAGAAATCGCGATTGGGGAACAGGCTGCTTTGCTCACCGGTGCGAAATGCTGCGTTAAAATACTGTGTTGAGGACCTGCCCGAATTGACATAGACCGGGCTGGTCACTGAATTGCGCAACGATTCGTACCGAGTACCGTTGGTCACAAAGTTTCTGTAGTCGCCTTGCAGTTTGTTTTGCAGCGCAGTCGGGTCCGCAAAGCCGGGGTTGGCCGGATCCTCGGGCAAACCGACAGCAAGAAATTGATCGAACTCAGTTGAGATGCGGCCCACTGTGAGATTCAAACCACTCTCGGAATAAATTTCCAGTCGCAAGTTCTTCATTTCCGGATTCGAACTAGTGCTCGAGGGCGGGAACAACGTACTCGTGTGAGTGAAAAACTGCCCGCGATCAAGAGTCGACACGCCGCCGATACTTCGTTGCTGATTACCGTTGATCGTCAGCGTAGTAGATTGGGCGAGCGAGGTTTTCGCGCAGATAGCAACCAGCAAAACCAAGAAACTGCTGCTGAGAAGGTAGCGGCAAATGGGAGAGAGTTTGCAGTGAGTTTCCATGAAACGCATCGTAGACCTCGAGGAATGGCAAATAGTTAACAATTAATGTCTTCGGTAGGGTATCCCGCGCTCCGCTAAAGATCAAGAACAATGCATCAGTATTCCCGCTTTTAGGCGTGCCCATGGGCTAAGAACCGGTAAACGACAGCTTTGCTTCGGGACCTGCGGTTAGACAGCTAACTGAAAGATCGTAATGATCCACTGGCTTATCAGAATATTGATCAATAGCGTTATATTCGAAAAGCCCCGCCTCTATACCGAAGGTGGCGTCCGCTTCAGCTTGACGGCATCAAAACGGCGACCGTGCGATCAAGGCGCGAACACCTCGAAGTCTACCGAGCGGTCGAGGTAAACTTCACGTAAAGAGCGATTACATTCTTGCGGAGTTGAATTCCTCAAGTTCTTCGGTCGTCGGCAGTTGATCCATTTCTCCTCGTTCGCTCCTCAGGTCGATCAACCACTGCAACGGAAAGTCCTCTGGCCAGTGTGTATTGCTGGCTTCCATCATTTGACGGAAGTACAACATCTCTCTCGCCATATCATCCGATAGTGGGCCGTCTTGGAGAAATGGATGCTCTTTCAACACTTCGCTCCATGTGGCAAACGCTTCTTTGTAAAGGCTGATCGCGCCCTTTCGGACGTTGCTCTTTTTCTTGGTGACGTAATCAATCTCGTATTCATCATCATAGATTGAACGTCGCCGCATTTGTTGAGCGTCATATAACAATTGTCGCGCCTTAACAGTCAACGGTTTTGATTCGGCTTCGTTGCGATTCGCCCAGAAAGTGAAATTGATGTTCTTCCCGTCTTTGGATTCTGAGCTTTCGAGAGCGATCTGTTCGGTGATCTGTTTGGCCGGATTGAAGCTGGCGGC
>CAYTPS010000086.1:0-14774 GCA_964439245.1 uncultured Pirellulaceae bacterium
CGCCATACGTGAATCTTGATTCTCATGATTTGTAGTTCCTTGTCGCTAGCGGGAACGCCTCGAAAGAAAGCGGTTCCTTGTTGAGTTCTGGCTTTTGGCCATCACCTTTGTGTTCGAACACCGATACGAACGCGAATTCATCATCGTTCCTCTTCGCCTCGTTCTCTTCGGTCTGGTACTCCTCTCGCAGGTGGCAACCACAGGACTCCTCGCGAGCCAACGCGTCTCGACACATCAGTTCGCCAAAATCCATAAAATCAGCCACTCTTCCGGCATGTTCCAAAGTTTGGTTGAGATGGTCTGAATTACCGGCCACGCGCAGGTTGCTCCAGAATTCGTCACGAAGCTTCGGAATTTTCTCCAATCCCTCCTCCAACGATTCTCTCGAACGCGAGATACCACAATGTTCCCACATGATCTTGCCCAACTCACGATGAAACGACTGGCTAGAACGCTCGCCGTTGATCGACAGCAATTTCGAAGTCTGCTCTCGCACCTCAGATTCTACCTTTTCGAACTCCGAGTGGTCGGTACCAATTTCTCCGGGTTCAACACGTGAAAGATAGTCACCAATGGTAACCGGCACAATAAAGTAACCGTCGGCCAAGCACTGCATCAACGAACTGGCGCCCAATCGGTTGGCTCCATGATCCGCAAAATTGGACTCGCCGGCAGCATACAAACCAGGAATTGATGTCATCAGGTTATAGTCAACCCATAGACCACCCATTGTGTAGTGCACCGCTGGATAAATCCTCATAGGCGTTTTTACAGGGTCATCGTCAGTGATCCGTTCGTACATCTCGAAGAGATTCGAATACTTTGCCTTAACCGCATCTGCCCCCTTTTCCTTGATCGCGGCAGCGAAATCAAGATAAACACCGTACCCCGTTGGCCCAACGCCCAAACCTTGATCACACACGTCTTTCGCGTTTCGGGCCGCAACATCACGCGGAACGAGGTTGCCAAATCTTGGGTAACGTTCTTCAAGGTAGTAAAAACGCTCTGACTCTGGGATGTCCACCGGGGCGCGCTTGTCTCCTTCTTTTCTTGGCACCCAAATGCGGCCATCGTTTCTCAATGACTCACTCATTAACGTCAGCTTTGATTGGTAATCACCTGAAGCGGGAATCGAAGTCGGGTGGATCTGAGTGAAGCAAGGATTGGCAAAACCAGCTCCCCTTTTGTAGGCCCGCATCAAAGAGGAAACGTTGCTGCCTTTGGCGTTGGTCGACAAGTAGAAAACGTTGCCGTACCCTCCTGTGGCCAACACAACGGCGTCGGCCGAATGACGCTTGAATTCTCCGCTAATCAAATCGCGTGTGATCAAGCCACGGAGCTTGCCGTCAACCACGATGAAGTCCATGACCTCTGTACGGGTATGCATCTTAATTCGCTTGGCTGCAATCTGTTCTTGCATGGCCGAATAAGCTCCCAGCAACAACTGCTGGCCAGTCTCACCGCGACAATAGAACGTGCGTTCCACCAACACGCCACCGAAAGAGCGGTTGGCAAGCTTTCCACCGTATTCACGCGCAAACGGAACCCCTTGGGCTACGCACTGATCAATGATTGCAGTACTCAGCTCCGCCAACCGGTAAACATTGGCCTCACGAGCGCGAAAGTCTCCTCCCTTTTGCGTGTCAGTAAACAAGCGCCAAGTCGAATCACCATCATTGCGATAGTTTTTCGAAGCGTTGATACCACCCTGTGCCGCGATGCTATGAGCGCGACGCGGTGAGTCTTGAAAACAAAAACTCTCTACTTGGTAACCCATCGCCGCCATTGATGCGGCAGCTGATGCCCCCGCCAAACCGGTGCCAACCACAAGTACCTTATAGTTGGGGCGATTGTTGGGGCCGACCAATCGCAACTGGTCTTTATGGTTTGTCCAAGCTTCCTCGATGGGACCACCAGGAAGTTTCGCGTCCAAGTTCAACATGTAAGTTCTTCTCTGATTTTCAGAAGGTTAAATGGATTTCATTGCGGTGAAGTGCCTGATTCGGCAGTTCGCTTGAATATTTCAAAATCGCTATTTCTCCAACAAATAGCTGGGGTACTCGCCAAGATCCGGAAGCATACCTGTCAAAAACGCCAAAGGTACCGTCGCAAAGCCAACCGCAATTCCCACTGATGCGACAATTGCAAAAGTTCGCAGAAATTTGTTGCGATCGGGGTTGTCTAGGCCAAGCGTTTGAAACAAACTCCACACACCGTGATACATGTGAAACGCGAGCATCGCCATCACAATGATGTAACCGAACGCAACGATTGGATTTTGAAACGACGACCTAAGGTTGTGATAGACCTTGCCTTCTTGGAAATCCCCAATCACGATCACACCAGCAGTGAAGTGCAAAAGATGGAAAATGATGAAGCCGAGAACGACTAGGCCAGACACCATCATGTAGCGAGCTGCCCAGCTTGCAGCGGCTTTTTTTGATTTCACATAGTCCACCGGCCGCGCCTCAGCACTTTTCATGCTCAGCTGGACCACGACGAGGATGTGCAAGACGACACTAGCCAGCAGCACCATCCGGGCTCCCCAAAGAACAAAGAGCTTTGGAACTAGTGGCTCTCCCACCACCCGCAGAAAATGACCGTACTGGTCGATGTGCGGAACATTAACGGCATCTTCAACGCCTTCGACCATCATTTGGTCGGCGCCCGTATAGGCTTTTAAGTTACCCGCAACATGCCCGGCCAGAAACCCAAACAAAACGAGCCCCGTGACCGCAGCAATGAATTTTTTTCCAATTGAACTGGCGTAGAACTTTGAGAATCGTGTCATTTTTCTTGTACTGTGCGCTTCTTGGGGATGGTCGGCTGAGCCTGCTACTGGGACAACCGGTACAATTTACTCGAACTGACCAAATTTTGCATCAGGGATTGGTACCAATAAGAGCCCAATTACGATTTCGAAACCCTATATTTTGGGAAGTGAAAGTGAAGATTGATCGTGGCCCTGTCCCTGCCTTGAAGCGTTTAGGGTGTTTCACAACGGCCACCAAGGCATAGACAACAACCCAACTGAGCAAACAGTTCCAACAATGGCTGGACTTGCTGAAGATATTCTGGTGCTGCTGTTGGGAAAACCGCAATCTTACTTCGCTTGCAACACCCGATTGTGGTGGGCAAAATGCCGCACGAGGTCTTCCGTGGCACAACCGCTTTCAAGGAGAACCGAGTAGACAGTAACGCAGGATTTTCGCGTACACGAAGAGAGGAAAGACTTCAGCTATTGCGATGGCAGAGATGCCGCTCGATTCAGACCGGTTTGGCACGCGGGGAGGTAGGCAATTAGGTTGAAGGGGTAATCCTTCTTCGTTGTAGCCTATCCACCGTTGACAATTGCAATAAAGGCCGCAATGTCCAAAAAGTCTACGATACCGTCTTGGTTGCAGTCTGCTTCGGCCTGAAAACCACCGGTTGAAAGAACTTCGATAAACGGGGCGATATCCAAGAAATTCACGACACCGTCCAAGTCGACGTCTCCCAGCAGAAAAACCTGGACGGGATCTCCACGCCACGCAAGGCCATAGTCACTTGCAAATCCGTTGTCATTGCTCACACGCAGTTGGTAAACACCTGCCGTTAAAGCGTTTTGAAAGACGTGTTCCACATTGTCAACGGGACTAAGGCTAGAGTCTACGATCGTCCCCGAGCTATCAAGCAACTCCAAAGAAAGATTAGCCAGCTCTTCGACTGGAGCGAACTGAAGCGAACTCCCGTTGGTGTCGACTATGTTCATATTCCAAGCCAACACTACTGAAAAGTTTTCTAGCTGATTACCCGCTGTTACCTCGAACTCGTAAAGCCGTTGACCGTTTACTTCAAGGTTGCTTTCGTAGTCCCAACCATAGAAACCCGAAAGGGCGACCGGAGTCACCGCACCACCATTAAACTCACCACCTTGCTGGATGTTGTAACTGTTCAGAATATTCAATTCTCCAGCACCGTAAACGGAATCCAACGGCTGAGTCACGTCTTTGTCACTCGCCCCTGTGGGTTCATCTTTTGTTGCGCCGGCCATGATTGTAGCTCGAATCACTTCAGACGTGGCGGCATCTGACCCATCGGCTGCGTCCTGAAGTATGGCAACAGAACCTGACACATAAGGTGTTGCAAAACTGGAAAGTGTAACAGGAACAACAATATCAACTGCTACGCGACCAGAACCATAAGTTGTCGTCAATCCTTGACCATGCGTGCCCCGCGTTTGCCCCACTGTCAAATTATTGAACGCGGGCGCCCAGCCAGGGGGTAGCGCAGTGCTGTTGGCCGACCCAACAACAACCGTGGTGTCCGTTTCGTTGATCACAAAATCAAGACGTTTAAGCAAGTCAATATCCAGCACGCCACCAGACGGATTATTGAGAACGTAACCGTGATTAGAAACGGTAGACCGATCAAATAATGAAGTGTTTGGATCTCGAAATCCAAAAACCGGACTGTAGTTATTGATTAGACCGTTGATCCAATCTTCTCCAGTAGACAGTGCTGCCGGGTAGACTTGCACCGCGGGATTGCCAGCGGTACCCAAATCAGTTCCCACTCCTTCGCTCGCAGTACCAAAGAAGCGAAACGCGGAACTTGTTGAGTGTGAACTCACCGCATTTGAAGATCCCTGATTCTCGATAGTTGTTCCCTCGAAACCCGCGTTAGAAGTATTTGGAAAATATGCGGTACCTGCCTCCACCAAGTGCGCCGTAATACCCGCCCCTTCAGTCATGTTTGGATTCTCTGCACGCAACTGGGTCAAACCGATCTGGTCGTGCACAGTCTGCGCCACAGTCGGGCCACTCAAGAGAAGTAGAAAAATGAAACTTGCGGTTTGGACGCCGCTAACATTTTGAAGAAGCTTCATCGATTCATCCTGAAGTAAAACCGGTGATGGGGGGCAACAAGGCAAGTACTTTTTGACTTGAGTCGTGAATACGTTTCAACAAACAAGCTTGTGAACGAGGAGGGGAATCCCATCTTACGAGAATGCCCCCCAAAGTCTATGTCGCAATTTGGCACAACGCCGCGAAAACTACCATAGTAGCAACGATTCAGTGGCCCAAATGCCCTTTTGCAACGTAAAAATCAGTGTCTTCGTTAAAGCTACTCAAATAATTTTAGTGTATATCCCCTAACAACCGCGAACCGGACACAATTCCCAATGTCCACCTCACATGCCTAGTCAAACCAACAACTCGAGTAACCGAATTAGCTCTGAATCCACTGACGCAAAACGGCTTTCAGACTCAGCATTGGCGAAACCACTTCATCCTGAGGACCTGTCTGTGGGTGACGACGTGGCGATCCTATTTACCTCCTGCCAATACCCAACCTTCGTTTGGTACGGATTTGATAGTGGCATGCAGCCAATTGAAAAACCAATCTCGGTCACATACCTTCCGTTGGATGACCAAGAGGCACTAGTCGTCGAACAAATCTGTCTTCCATTTGTCCTCTGCAGGAGATTTGACGACCGGCATCGCTACTTGGATGTTAGGCAAGTTCAACTCGCACGATTGAACAAAGCATTCGCTAAGGCCGATCGCAAAGCTCGCAGACACGATCAAGAAGTGGCAGCCAGAGAAAACCCAAAAACGACCAAAAGGAAAAAACGCCGCAAGAAAAAAAAGAAGCCAAAATAGAAGAAAGTGTTGTCACTGGATGACCGAGACAATTTTAAACTGGTTTCCCAACTAGCATTTTTTTATTCGTCAGTCACGCATCCTTCTGATGCCGATTTGACATTTTTGATGTACTTGTAAAGCGTCCCTCGTTTGACCTTGAAGTCAGGTGCGGACCATTTTTCTCGACGCAACGACAGTTCTTCTTCTGATAGCGCAACATCAAGTCGATTGGTATCGGCATTGATGGTGATTTTGTCGCCGTTTTCTATTAGCGCCAGCGGGCCGCCTTCTTGAGCCTCCGGCGTGATATGCCCAACGATGAACCCATGTGATCCGCCAGAGAAACGTCCGTCGGTCAGCAACGCCACGTCGTTGCCCAACCCCGCTCCCATAATGGCAGAAGTTGGAGTCAGCATTTCTGGCATCCCCGGTCCGCCTTTGGGGCCCTCGTAACGAATAACAACCACGTCGCCTTTGTTGATTTTGTTCTCTGCCAGAGCCTGAACCATCGCTTCTTCGGAGTCAAACACATTAGCGGTGCCAGTAAACTCCAGCCCTTCCTTACCTGTGATTTTGGCAACTGCTCCCTCGGGAGAAAGGTTGCCATAGAGGATCTGCAAGTGTCCCGACTTTTTAATTGGATCCGACAACGGTCGAATTATCTCTTGGCCTTCTTTCAAGTCTGGAATTTCCCCCAGATTCTCAGCCAGCGTTTTTCCCGTAACTGTCATGCAGTCGCCGTTGAGTAACCCCTCAGCCAACAAAAGCTTCATCACTGCAGGCGTGCCTCCAACAGCATGCAAGTCTTCTTGGACAAATTTCCCGCTGGGCTTCATGTCGGCCAGCAATGGAATTCGATCACTGACGGCTTGCCAATCATCGAGGGTCAATGACACGTCCACGCTTCGGGCCATCGCGATCAAATGCAATACCGCATTGGTTGATCCACCGAGTGCCATTACGACAACCATCGCGTTTTCAAAAGCTTCGCGCGTCATGATGTCGCGCGGTTTGATATCCTTCTCCATCAAGTTCAACATCACGGCACCAGCGCGATGACATTCGTCGATTTTGGCAGGGTCCTCTGCTGGAATCGAAGCACTGTAAGGCAACGCCATGCCCAGCGCTTCGATCGCGCTGGCCATCGTGTTAGCTGTATACATGCCACCGCAGGCCCCGGCTCCGGGACATGAGTTCTTGACGATCTCTCGTCGCTCGTCATCATCAATTTTGCCAGCTACATATTCGCCATAAGACTGAAACGCCGAGACTAGATCCAATTTACAACCGTTCAATTTTCCTGCACGAATGGTGCCACCGTAAACCATTAGGCTAGGTCGGTTCAGTCGCCCCATTGCGATCAAACAGCCCGGCATATTCTTGTCACAACCGGGCAACGCAATGCAAGCGTCGTACCATTGACCGCCCATGATCGTTTCGATTGAATCAGCGATAATGTCGCGTGACTGAAGAGAAAAACTCATCCCGTCAGTACCCATGGAGATTCCATCGCTGACGCCGATCGTATTGAACCGCATCCCAACCAAACCCGCATCAACGACACCTTTCTTGACCTCAGCCGACAGATTATTCAGGTGCATATTGCATGTGTTTCCCTCGTACCAAACGCTGCCAATGCCGACTTGCGCCTTGTTCATGTCCTCGGAGGTCATTCCTGTGCCGTACAGCATCGCTTGGGATGCACCTTGTACGGGAGGCTGCGTGATAGTCTTGCTGTACTTATTTAATTCGCTGGCCATGGAGTCCTCGGATCGACTAGATGGGTGTGTCTTTTGAAGGGTTTCAGGTTAGTTGACAGTTTAAATAAAATCAGGGCAGGTTTGGATAAAAACCTGCCCTGATTCGATTTGTATTCTGGCGGTCTCATGCGCCAAGCAATGCAGGAGCCTAAGTTGCCGAAGCAGTTGACGCCGCATCATCCGTCTTGGTTTCTGTTGCATCTCCCGCCTCTTTTTTGGCTTCAGCGCCTTCGGCCCCCTCTTCGGCCCCCTCTTCGGCGGCATCAGAGACGACTTCTCCATCGGCCGAAGCCGTCGGATCCTCACCCGCGGCTAGTTGAGCAAGGCGATAGCTCAATTTTTCAACAGTGCGATGACGATTACCGTCAGAGTAACTGGCAACATTTGTAGCAACTGCGATCGGTCCCTGATAATCTTTTTCGATTAGCAGACTTGCCAACTTCACTGAGAATGAATCTTCACCATCGCCAGGCAACAGTAAGTCTTTGGCAGACAAATTCGCTCTGTCTGCAGTTGCAGCAAGATCGGCAAAACGAACCTCAGTAACAGTCTGGTTCAGATCCACGTCTGAAAGCTGGTCCAACGCTCCGTCTCCCACGCACCACTCGTATGCGTCGATGCACAGCCCAACGTTGGAGTGGCCGATAGTTTTGGCCAAAGTCGCAATTTCTTCGGCAGTCTGAATGAACTTGAAATCTCCGACAGCTTTGTCAACTTTAGATGCCTGCAGAAAAAGCCCCAGACGCATTTCCGCAGCTTGGAACTTGTCAGCCACTTCACTAATCCGCGAGCTATGCTTTTCAAAGTTCTCTTGAAACGAAAGGTCGTTGGATTTCGGAGCGATCCGGATCACTGCCTGATGTGTTCCTAAAGTCTGAGCCAGATCGATGATCGTGTCCAAACGCTCGCACTGCTTGGCGTATTCGGCATCAGCGGCACCAAAGTCGATAGGTAGATCAAATGTGCCTAGGTCGATTCGCGCTGATTGCAGAAACTGGCAAGCAAACTCTTTGCCCAAGGTATCGTGCCGACCAACCAAGTCATTCATGTCGATCTCGACACCGTCGTACTTGTGCGTTAGCGCCAGTTCGATCAGTTCATTTTGTCGTCCACCAACACCCAAACCGCCACTGTTAAGAATTTTGTATTGCATTACTTCTCCCTTGTATTTTTTGTGGACGCTACATTCATCTGGGAATGTTGCCAACATGCGTCGTTGTTCATTTACGTCCCACTACCGGCTCCACGGCACATGTTGGGGCACGTTTGAACAAAGGCCTTTAAGACTGCTTCGTTGGAGCGGATTTGCTGTGGAAAAGTCGAGGATTATGTCAGACATTGAGCGTTCTGGCCAGTGTAATAGTCTGCGATAATGGGGAGGTTTTGAATATTAGCACTTTCTTTTGTCTCCCTCGGCCATTTGCCTTGGAGCTGAACTAGTCTGCCCCTTATGTGATCTTGGCGACCCAAAGTGCACATGAGCCGGACCATGTGCTTCCCTAGATGCGTCTTCCAGCCCGCCAACGCAGAAGCCCAACGGGATTCCCCCACCACGCTTCGGAAGATCACAATCGTTGCAAGTTCAACCAGCCAGCACCGAGTAGGCTTTTTGTCATGGACAACCATGCAGCGGTTGTTAATGTATGGGCTCCAGTGAACAGGTGATCGATTGGCATTCTCGCCAATTGATTAAAGGGAAGTTCGGTGAAATTCCGCCACGGCCCCGCCGCTGTAACCTTCACGATGACGATCCATCTCACGCCATTGCCCAACCTTTTACGAGAAACTGGGTGAGCAGGCGGATTGTGTCAGTCTGTCGAACCGCGCGTTGCGGTGATGGACCAGAAGGAAGTCAGAATACCTGCCTGCTCATTTTCGGTAACCGCTCTGCGAGGGACGAGCGCTCCGGGGAAACAGTTTTTCCATGCGACGTTTTGTCAAAAATAGTACGGGCCTGCCGGAACGCGCCGGACAACTCGGGCGGTTTCTCCGCCCAGTACACCACCGATGTGCTCGCAGGACAACAATAGGTTTCACGCTGGTCGAACTGTTGGTAGTGATCGCAATCATCGGAATCTTGATTGGGATGATTTTACCGGCCGTCCAACAAGTCCGTGAGGCGGCACGACGAATCAAGTGCCAAAACAACCTTAAACAGATTGGTTTAGCGCTGCACTCCCACCATGCAGCCAAGGGCGTGTTCCCAGTCGGAACGGTAGAATTCCGATTATTCGACGCCAGTAGCCGGCAACTCGCGTGGAGCGCATTTCTTTTACCGTTCCTAGAAAAAGACAACGTCTTTCACATGCTTGATCTGAGCCAAGCATTCGACGCCGCCGACAACGCAGAAGGGGCTTCAAAAATTATCTCGACCTATGTCTGCCCAAGTAGCATCCGCGGTGAAACGCTGGTCAACGGTCTTGGCCCAAGCGACTATGGCGGAATATTCGGTGAAACGATTGCCAGTCCCAACCAGCCTCCTAAAGGTACCATGCTGTTCGACCAAGCAGTCAGCATCAGAGAAATCACCGATGGCACCTCCAACACACTGATCGTCGCGGAAGACTCAAAGTCTCCAAACGCGCAGTGGATCAACGGTCGCAATGTATTGGAGCAAGGCTTTCCCATAAACCGAGCACCTATCTTCGAAAATGAAATCCGCAGCGAACATCCGTTGGGTGCCAATGGAGTCTTCTGTGACGGCAGCGTGCGGTTCCTAAACGAGAACGCCAGTGATTCTGTTCTTGCTGCCATTTGCACTCGCGACCGAGGCGAGGTAGTTAATCTGAATTTTTGAGCCTTGGCGAAACACTTTTAAGAAAATCCAAAAACGTTTGAACTCACTGAATAAACCAAATTGGCTGCCCAAGTGAAAAACCAAAAGACTAGCTCGCGCATTAGCACCATCCTCTTTAGCGAAAGGATGAAGGGACAACCTCTGGTTTTGAGGCTATTGTTTACGTTGACAGTCATCGCAACCTGCGCTACGGCATCACCCCGCAAGTCACTAGGTCAAACATGCGTTGCCGACTTCGAATCATTGACTGTCCCTTCCAGCGGTTTCTTTGCTGGCAATATTGTTCCATCTACTCCGGGTAGCATTGCGAACAATTTTCAACAGATTGGATCAAGGTTGAATTTTGGAAGCCCTGAAACACTTCAATTATTTAGCGTCAATGGCGTCCAATTTTTCAATGGTTTCACCCCCAATTTTGGGTCTTACAACGGCGCAGCCTACTCCAAGATCCAAGACTCAATAACGCCAAGCTTTGGGAATCAGTTCGCGGCCTTTCCTGGTGGCGGCAGCGCCGGCAATGGCGGCGTAGATTTGGGCGGCACTTACGGTGTTATCTACGGTAGTTCAAATCCAGCACCTCAACCGGGTTTCGTACTGCCTTATTTCAATCTTCCAGCGCTCTCGGTGGTTAACTCAATCGACATCACCAACACGACCTTCGCTGCCCTTGCAGTACTCAACGGAGACGGTCAGTCTCGACGTTTTGGTGATCAGCCTGGGGTTACTCTTCCCCCCAACGCGCCTCGCGGTGCTTTCGAGGACCTCTTTCAAGTCACACTTACCGGATACGATCAATTAGGCGGCACCGGAAACACAACAGGATCCGTAACCATCGCTCTTGCAGATTTTCGCTTTGCCACAACCGCAGAAGACGTCGACTCCGTTTTGGATACTTGGCTGACCGTCGATCTAACATCACTTGGAGAAGTCAGGTCGGTTGAATTTCGATTCTTCACGACCGATTCCGGTATCTTTGGTTTCAACACACCCGTTTACGCTGCCGTTGACAACCTGACGTTCACTGTTGTGCCAGATCCAAACAATCCTAGTGTCCTGTTGGGAGACACCAATTTAGACAGTGCCGTTACCTTTGCGGACATCGCACCATTTATCGCAATCTTGCAATCTGGTGTTTTCCAAGCTGAAGCTGACACCAACAAGGACGGATCATTGACCTTCGAAGACATCCCACCATTTGTCAGGATTTTGCAAGGGCAATAAACCGACAGGGTTGAAATGCCTAACAACTTTTGCGCGTCCGCAAACAAGTAGCAGACACCATCAACATTAGCAATGTTGTTGCCGTCCTCGGCTCTGGCACTGAGACAACTCCAATCGCATCAAGATCGAATCCCCCGGTGCTATTACCGGGACCAAAAGCATCAAAAAAAGGGTAGCCACAGCTGTCGGAAAAGCGTCCATCTCCCGGTACGTCGACAATTCGAACAAAACCAATATCGTCTAAATCGACCAATCCGCTGGTCACCAGTGAGTCTCCTGCTAGGTCAGTCAAATCAAAAATTGTTCCGACGTTTGCAGGGTCGGCCCCGGCGAAGCCACTGACGAGATTTCTGGAAGGGAGGGTTCCAAAATCGCGCCCGAAACCAATGTCCAGGTCGGTTGGCAGGTCAATCGCATCGTCAGGATTGGTGGTTAGTGATTCGTTTGGGAATCTGGCAAAGTTCGCACCGTCACTTGAGACCTCAACGAAGCCCAATTCCGCGAAAAAGAATCCTGCATTTTCAAAAATCGCTATCCTTTCGCCCAAGCTATTATTCACGGCCTGAGCAAACGTCAGCGTGATTGACCCCGCTGTTGCTCCTACCGGCGCGTCTCCCAGCGACACCAATCCTAGTGGCGTAAAATCTGGAGCCCCGGTGCTATCTGAATTAGGTCCTCCCAGGGCAGCTGTAGGATCGGAAACTGCAAGGGACAACGCGGCCGCAGTTGCTGGTGAATAATCTGCTACCCCATCAGCAAACCGTGTCAACAGGTTGCTGGTTGAGGAAATAGTAAGATCTTGAGCCCACAGGCTGCTGGGATTAATCAATGAAAATGCCAGCGCAACACAGCACAAATCTCGAAGGTGAAGTCTCATCGTTGGTCCTACAATTCCCTCAATCAAAACACGAATACGGCACACTGTATTTTCGAAGTACAGGCTAAATCCTTGCAGTGAGGAAGCGCAGAACCCTCACAGTTCCCCGGGGAAAAACGGGAAATGAGTTTCGAGGATCTGCCCAAAGTCCATTTCGCGAGGACGTTCAAGCTCTAAGGTGCTTGGGCGTCTGTCAGGCAGGTCTTCCGACTTCAGACTTCGCAACGTGCTTTGCCTTCCCATCAATGACTCCAAGAGTCCGACAGTGGCTGATAAAGCACATCATGTCTGTCACGGCGGCGCGTCCGTGTGAGAATCCAATCACTTGATTGTCACTCCACTTCCCTTTTAACCCATCAAGCAAATTTGATGGGCACCAAGCAGCAACAGCGACACTCTACTTTAGGCAAAACAGACCGACAAGAGTGCCGATGGAAAGTTTTACGAGAAAACAAAACGGAAGCGCGTCAGTGACTACTGGAGAATGCTCGGCGATGTAGCAACAGGATCGCTCCTCCAGTGAGCGCAATTGGTAGCCCCTCACCAGCAGTCCAGTAGAGGGGCATGCCAGCATTGAGATCGACGCCGATCATCGTGGCCCCTAACACGACATGCAACAAACCTAGCAACGGAACGAGCGGTTGACAGCGATCGTAATTCCAAGCCACGTAAAACATCACTGCGCCGTGCATCGCATAAAGTAAACTCGTCGACCGCGCCAGATAGATCGTGATCTGGGCATCTGGGAACTCTCCAAGGCCAAGCCACCTGTGGCAGATTGCCATCTGACTAACCGGGAGAAACACGGCGACAGTCGCCAGCATCAAACCAATACCAACCAGGCCAATGAGCCCTCGACAATAGTTTCGATAGCGACATGGTGGCGGCTGATTCACTTTTTCTTTTTCTTGGCAGGCTTCTTTTTCTTGCGTGACTTCTTCTTTTTGGCTTTCGCGTTCTTCAAACGCTTCATGTGTTTTTCTTCGGCTTCCTCGCTTTCGAATGCGATCCCGCGCGGACGAGGCATGCACACTACGAGGAAACCCAAAAAGATCAGCGCCAGCACCAAAGCGTAACCCATCAAACTCTGCTCTACCATCGTCTATGTTTTCTTTTAAGTGTTAGTGCTGATTAGCAAAATCAATTCGGTTGACCAGTGGATCTACGATTCCAATCGTTGCTGTAACCACTGGCTCAGATCTTCAAGGTCGCCAGAAAGGGGGAATTCCGACTGGCTACCGTCTTCTAACCATTTCACATTCAATCGACCAGAAGTCAACTCATCTTTCCCAGCCAAAACAACCGCCCGAAAGCCACGTCGATCTGCATATTTGAACTGTGCCTTCAGTTTCTTCGCATCTGGGAACACCTCCGTCGCTATCCCTTGGCCTCGCAAAGCCGCCGCGATCTTGAGGTATTCATTCAGACTATCGGCATCAAACTGAGCCACCAATACGTCCGCTGTCGTGCGAGTCGGCTCGATCATGCCTAATTCCTGCATCGCGGTCAGTAACCGATCCAACCCCAAAGAAGCTCCGATGCCAGGCAGTTCCTGCTTTGTATAAAGCTGAGCGAGATTGTCGTAGCGGCCGCCCGAGCAAACTGATCCGATGCTTGGCAATTCATCTAAAAACGTTTCAAAGATCGTGCCCGTGTAGTAGTCCAAGCCTCTGGCGATCGAAACATCGACCTGAAAGTTATCGTCGGTAATTCCCAAAGCTGACGTTGCATCGACAAGTTGCGTCAATTGATCCAATCCTTCCCGCGCGAGTTCGTTGTTCGCACAAAGAGGTTCTAGCTGCTTCAGAACTTCCTGATTGCTGCCCTTGATGGCGGTTAGCTTGAGTACTTCTTCAACCTGAGAGGCACTAGCGCCGGAGGTGGCCATCATTTCCTCGCGCACTTTATCAACGCCGATCTTAGACAGCTTATCAAGGGCCCGTAATACGACCACGCTGTGTTCTTTGAGATCGTTCTGTTCCAGCACCCCGTTTAATACTTTGCGGTTGTTGGTGCGAACGCAAAATTTTTCGAACCCTATCGCTCGCATCAGATCGTTGATGACCAGCGCCGTTTCAATATCGCTGGCAATCGAAGTGGTACCAATTGTGTCAAAATCACATTGCACAAATTCTCGGTAACGGCCAGCTTGCGGTTTCTCTCCCCGCCATACCGTGGCGATATGATAGCGCTTGAACGGCATTCCCAAATCATTGCCGTGCTTGGCCACAAATCGCGCCAGCGGGACGGTCAGATCAAATCGCATACCGACGTCACGTTTGCCGTGATCCTCGAAGCGAAACATTTGCTTGTCCGCTTCGTCTCCACCCTTGCCGCATAAAACGTCAGCGTGTTCAAGGGCTGGCGTATCGATTGGACAAAACCCGTAACTGCGGTAGACGGACCGTGAGATCTCCATCAATCGCTCGCGCGGAATCATTGCCTCGGGCAAGTAATCACGAAACCCTTTGAGGGTACGGGGGACAATCATG
>CAYTPS010000087.1:0-2528 GCA_964439245.1 uncultured Pirellulaceae bacterium
ATTTAAAATCCTGTGACCTTACGGTCGTGTGGGTTCAAGTCCCACCTCGGGTACTCGGTTTTTCGCTCTCGCTGTTCTCCGCTGAGAATCTGATCTGGGCGACCATAGCATCTTTACAGCAAACGTGGATTTACATCTCGCTAGTATCGCTGGTTAGCCGACTTTTGTGTGGGTGCTAATAGACTCGCGACCCTAATTCAGCCAGACAATCAAACTCAACAGCGAAATTTGTAGTCAAACGTTTGACGACTTTGACAAAAATCAAAAATTGCCTCGTCCAGTTGCCCAAACACTAACCGTCATTTAGTGCTTTGAGGCTTTCGAGCAAAGCTTCGTACTCATCTTTACAGCAAGGGCATTGTTCAAGATGGCGTTGCACGAGCAGCATGCCGTCTGACAACTCTCGGCCAAGAAGTGACCTTTCGGCGAACTCCCCGATCTGGTTAAAGCAATCGTCGCAAGTGAGAACGTCAGAATTCGTCGTCGAAACTAAGGCGACAAGGTTTTGTATTTGTTTTTTTGAAAGTGACATTTTATCCCTACGAAAAGACCGAGTTGACATCTTCAGCCAGAAACCCGGCATCTTCAAAACCACTGCGAAGTTTTACTCTTGCATCGTGCACCAGCTTGTAGACGGCGTTTCGATTGCTTCCCGACTTTTCTGCAAATACCTCGACAGGCATTCCGTTAAGCAACGCATGAACGGCGCTTCGTTGCTTTTCAGTCAGTTGCGTCTTGATAAGTTCCTACAGCTTACTCAAGAGTTGGGCTTTTTCGTCCTCTGCCGCTTCCGCCGCTTCTATACTTCCGATGGCAGGCTCAAACTGCATGTTGTTTTCACGTAGCTGGTCCATCGAAAAGTTTTGAAACTGCTTTTGGCGAGCTTCGCTGATTGCCCGTCGAATTGCGATCGTCATAGCCCAAGTCGTGAATTTGCTGCGCCCCTCAAATGTATCAATCTTTTCGAGGATCTTTATCAGTGAGTCCTGAACAACGTCTTCTACCTGAAGCTTGGAGCTGAATCTTTTTCGAGCAACCGCGGTAACTCCTCGAACAAGCACGCCACGGAGTTCTTCCAGAGCTTGCTCGCGCTGTTCACCTTCATTCTTGAGTCGACTGACCCAATCCAATTCGTTTGTCACGTGAGTTCCCTGGTTAGCAATTTGTAGAAATAGTTTACCCGGTGTGTGTTTAAATGGCTTTCGCCAAAAGTGTTTGGCGTCCCTGAATGCTGCCCTCTTCTGTATTTGGCGATTACCATTGGACGCTCGACGGTTATGACCGTCAATGCAGCGTTGCGATTGCCACAAGCAGGCTTTCAAATTCGTCCTCGCAGCAAGGGCATTGCCGCAGGTGGTGCTCGACAAACTCAAGCGAGTTGTTTTTCGCCAATCCGTGACCCTGACTGTCTGCGAATTGGGCCAAACGAGAAAGGCAGCTTGAGCAGTCTGAATCGTCCGGTTCCGTTATCTGAATTAGCTGAAGGAGAAACTTCAGGTTGTTTTTCGTAAGTGAATTGTTTAATTCCATAAGGCCAATCCGCGGCAGAATTAAAAAAGGATCAACGAACCGGCACTTGTCTTGGCCCCATCTCTAGACGTATTCGTTTGAGATTCTTACGTGGACTATTCAGGTTTTTTGTCGGGGCGCTGCTTTAACACAATCGTTACCCGGCGACGAAGGTACGGCAAGACATCGGTCTCAAACCACTCATTCTTTCGAAGCCAGATGTTGTTACGAGGGCTTGGGTGTGGAAGTGGAATCCGCGATGGTTGAAAATCTCTCCACGCCTCAACGGTTGCCGTGAGCGTCCGTTTGCGTTTTTCGCCTAGGTAATAACCTTGAGCGTACGACCCGATCAGCAGGGTAAGTTTGACGTTGGTGAGTTTTTCCAGCAAACCGCTGTGCCACAGTTCAGCACATCTTGGTATTGGCGGCAGGTCACCTGACTTTCCTTTTCCCGGGTAGCAAAAACCCATTGGCATCAAAGCGATTTTTTCGTGATCGTAAAACGCTGCTTTGTCGATGCCCATCCACTCGCGTAGGCGATCACCACTTGGATCGTCCCACGGAATGCCAGACTCGTGGACTTTGTTACCAGGGGCTTGGCCGATAATCAAGATTGTAGAATCCTTGTGGGCAGCAACAATCGGACGTGGTCCCAATGGAAGCTCTGCGCGGCAAGCGTCGCAACTTCGAATATCGCCCAATAAGCTGGACAACGATTTAGTCTGCTTTGCCATAATCAAGATCTCCGGCAACTCATATTCAACGACCGAATGCCCGACAAAGACGAGCTTCGCCAAGCATTGAAATCTAGTCCAATTTACGCAGGATTATCGCGATCAAGATTTAGGTTCCGGCGGGTTGAGGAACTGAGTTTCTCTGCGGCGCGTGCAGACTTACGACTGTCAGTACGGCGGCAGCGTTTGCCCAATAGTAAATCGCGTCGATACCTGTGAAGCCAAGGACAAACGGAGTGACCGCAAAAGTAACTCCCACCGAAAAGTCTACCAGCAGGTGAAACT
>CAYTPS010000087.1:2538-14717 GCA_964439245.1 uncultured Pirellulaceae bacterium
ACGAACGACGCCTGTTTCATGATCGGTAAGTAGTGTCAGCAGAAATGCCGCAATTCCGGTGCCAAATGAAAGCCAGATTGCCAGTGAGCTTGAACCTCCCAGCCCCAAGATGAATGGCATGGCTATCAAACCGATGGCTACTGGATAGTCGATGAAAGCGTGAATCTTCTGAGTTACAAATCGGATGTGCATTGTTTGGTTCCTTTGTGAATCGGTTTGGCAGACTGGCGTGTTCCAGTATTTTTTGCTTACATCGGTTTGAGGGGAGAAATTCAATCTCTTACTTTTCTGAGCAAAAAAAATTGTTGGTCGACAAGAGTGCCTTTCAAGACTGCGTTGAATAGGCATTGGACCAACACGGGTAATCCGGAAGGAAACTTCTTTCCGGGGAAACGAACTGAATTCGGTTCCTCTAACCAATGCCTTGCAGGATGCGTCAGACCGGCTCTTGCTCGCTTTGACTCAATGACAGGAAATAGGCTGTTACACGCTGCTTCAGAAAAAAATTTTTTTCCAGCCGTAATATGTTTGCGTACTGCTCCTCTCATCGCTGTTCATGCAATAACAACCTTTAACCACATACATTGGAGTAGCAATGACTCGACTGAACCCAGTAAATCGTGAAACCGCAGAAGTGAAAACCGCAGAACTTTTGGATGGAGTTCAAAATTCGATGGGCATGGTGCCCAACCTGATTTCCACAATGGCACAATCAACTTCAGTTGCAAAAGCCTACTTAGGATTCAGCGGTGCACTTGCCGGCGGTTCGCTTCCTGCAAGGACGCGCGAAAAGATCTCACTGGCTGTCGGACAGAAAAACAACTGAGCCTACTGTGTCTCAGCGCACACGGTTCTTGGCGCGGGTATCGGGTTGGATGAAGAGGCCATCTTTGAGGCCCGCCGTGGCAGTTCCGCGGATTCAAAAGAAGACGCCATTTTGAAGTTCGCTTCTCAAATCGTTGAAACACGTGGCATCGTGTCTGACGAACAAGTCGCCAACTTGAAAGGCCAAGGCGTAAGCGACGGCGAGATTGCAGAAGTAGTCGGCAATGTCGCACTGAATATTTTCACAAACTACTTCAACCATGTGGCCGGGACTGAAATTGATTTCCCGGTTGCCGCAAAACTGACGGCTGAGCAAACCTGCCACAGCGGTGCTTAGTTCCCGTCGCCAGTCGAGCCGAACCTGTTGTACACTTCGATTGGCGTTTTCTTCCGGTCGGTGTTGCACTATGCGTTCAACGCTTGGCCAAGGGGAGAGGTCTGCCCAAAAGCAGCACTGCAAACTTTCTAAGACGCTACTGGAAATTAACTCAACTACCTGTATTCACTGAAACTCCGTAAGGACAAGAAAGATGTTTTATATCACCAAGACCAACTTGATTCTTCTCGTAGCAATCGCCATCGCTGTTCAGGCAATCACCATAACCCCCGCCAGTGCACAGTCAGCGGCGAATGTTTCGAGCGATAGCAACGTCGCAATTAATGGCTACGATCCCGTTGCATTTTTCACGATGAAAAAACCAGTCAACGGCGACTTCAATACCACTTCAACACATGAAGGTGCGACATATTTCTGCGCAAACAGGGAACACAAAACCATATTTGATGCAAATCCAGTCAAGTATGCTCCTCAGTTTGGTGGCTACTGTGCATTTGGTGTATCTGTTGGAGCCTTGTTGCCGGTCGACATCAACACATGGCAAGTTCGAAATGATAAGCTCTACCTGAACCTGAACCCTCAGATCTTGGAGATGTTTAACAAGGACATCGACGCGCACATTGCCAAAGCAGATAAGAACTGGCCAGCACTTTCAGCCAAACCTGCTGGGGATCTAGTCAATACTTCAGGCAAAAGCAAAGTTGCCGTTGATGGTTACGACCCTGTAGCTTTCTTTACAATGAATAAGCCGACTCACGGCAATTTCCAGATCTCGTCTCAACACCGCGGCGCAACCTACTTCTTCGTCAACAAAGAGCACAAAGCAATGTTCGACGGAAATCCTGAGAAGTATGCTCCTCAGTACGGCGGGTTCTGTGCGTTCGGCGCTTCGGTTGGAGCTTTGTTCCCGGTCGACATCAGCACTTGGCAAGTCCGAAACGAAAAGCTCAATCTAAACTTGAATCCTCAAATCTTGGAGATGTTCAACAAGGACATCGACGCGCACATTGCCAAGGCAAATACAAATTGGCCTGGTTTGGTAGCCAAGAACCTAAAGAAGTAATCTTCATGTCTGAAAGATCTTTTTGAAAACCCATTCCCCAAGCCAACGGGCGATTCTCGCTGGCTTTTTCAGTGCTTCCCTTGCAGAAAACACACCAACAAGCATGTGATCAAGTTGATTGCTCGAACACCGTCTGAAAGTGCAAACAACAGTAATTCATACCGCGAATTTGACCCAATCACTTGTATTCGGTGAGTCCAACTATTTCACCGTTGGGTCCGGTGAAGAAAGAATACTTGTCTTGGGCGTAGTTGTCATTTTCCAATTCGTATCCTTCCTCTTTCAGCTTGTCACAAATGGGAACGATATTGTCGACCAACAGCATGAAATGGTTGTGGTTCGTGTTACCAATTGGTCCGACAGTATCAGCATATTGCTCCGCCGGTAACGAAAGATGAATCAGGCAACCACCAGCTTTCATCTCTCTGACGACCATCCCCTCAATGCCTTTACCATGAAGGACAACTTCTCTAACCAATTCGAACCCAAGAATTTCCTTGTAAAGCTTGAGCGTTTCTTCGAGCTTCAGAACGTGCACACAAACGTTCTTTATGTTGATCACCTTACCTGTTGACACTTTTTTCGTTTTCTCGGTGGAACCCGCTACCGCTGTTTCATTTGTTTCTTGAGGGATCGCCCAGAGCGAGGCAGGTGAAAAAATGGCAAGGTATGCGGTGGTCCAAAGCATCGTTGCCGCTGCCCATCGATATCGTCTCCCGATAGGATTAAACGATGGTTTGGTTGAATGTTGCTTGGCAACGGTATGGCGACAGGTGTTCATAACTGTAGTTCTAGAAGGGGTTGTAAATGAGGGCTGATTCGCCTTTTCACCTTTCGCGGTGTGAACCGTTTTTCATTCTGGCGTGAGCCCGCTGATGTGTGGGAAGTCCAAGCTTCGAGTTTGCCACTTCAGTTGCTTAGGTTCAAATGATTTCTAAACCTGGAGGAGAATTAATTTGAAATGATGCCCAATTTAGTTTGCAACGTTTGTCGTAAGCAGCTTCAAATGGAATACGAAACATCTCCGGCGCACCACGAGACATCAACAAGTAACACGACCAGTTCGAGATGACTATCCTGATCATTGTCGCCAGCGACAGGCGTTTTCGCCTTCACCTCCATCCTCCTGCTGACGCTTCACTGAGAAGGCTTAGTGGATAATCTCAGACTTGCCGTCATTACTGATTTCACTCGTTAGATGTCATTTGGCTTTGATGCTACCTTTCCCGCTGAAGCCCCAATCAATTCTCGGCGGATACCCTGCATCAATCGCTTTTTTAGGGAGGGCCTGTTCGAAGAACCAGTCGCGCTGTTATTGGTGAATGTCCAACAAAAAAGCTGCCTTATAACGTTTGTTGTAAGACAGCTTCAAATGGAATATCGATATTTGGTTTAACGGCGTTTGCGGCGAGCTAGAGCCACTACACCGATCAGACCTAGCAACCCAAGGCTAGATGGCTCTGGGACGCCAACTGGGTCAGTCACCTCTAGATTGATAATATCGATTCGCGGAAACAAGGCGTTGCCAGTTCCGTTGTCGTTGAACTGCATACCAAAGTAGAGGTCGTTGCCTACGTCCGCTGCGGTGGTGGTGTACAGGTTTGTGACGGTGCGCGTGGTCCATTGGCCATCGTTGGCGCGGTCGATCGCGTAGTTGTCGGTTCCCAATATAGTGATGTCGCCTGCAACTGTGTTGCCGTCTACTGCAGTAGTAGACGAGAAAATGAACGTGTCCATCACTTCTAATCCTTGCCAGCCCGCGGGACCACCACCGGCACCAAAGTCGTATGACAGACTGAATACTTGCCCAGCTTCTACGACTGTATAGGAAGTATCATTGAGTTGAAGCCTGTTGTTGAACGGCATCCCTCCTCGAGTGGTTGTTCCGTTGTTGGGGTCCGTGCTTCCACCCATTTGGGAACTGTTGGTGAAGTTGACCGTCTCTGCAGCTTGGCCGTTGAACCAGTTGGGCGTTGCGGCGTACGTTTGAGCACCGCCATTTGTTCCGCCTCCGCCAGCGTTGAAATCTCCGTTGCCGACCGAGCCGCCAATCACGGTAATGTCCGCTGAGGCGACCGAACTGAAGACCAAACAGGCTCCCAATGCGATCGATTTTATCATAGTGTTCATCTAGTCTCTGGCTCCAAAAAACAAGGGAAGAATTGCAAGGCAGACGCCGTTTATGTACCTCTCAGCTTAATAATCTTGGACAGTCAAATCCGAAAAATCATGACATTTTGAATCACTTTGGACAACATCACGCAAGAACATCGTGCACAACGCTCCCATGCACGTTCGTTAGACGTCTTTCTAGCCCGTTATGGTAGAAAGTCAGCCGTTCGTGATCCAATCCAATCAAGCGCAGAAGCGTCGCGTTAAAGTCGTAAACAGTTGTTTTATTGGTCGCCGCTTTGAATCCAAACTCGTCACTCTCCCCGTAGCTGAACCCTTTTTTCACACCCGCACCGGTCAAAAAACAAGTGAATGCACCCGGATTGTGATCGCGTCCTGTTCCGTTGGCTTGAAGAAACGGCATTCTGCCAAACTCAGTCGCCCACACCACTAACGTGTCCTCCAGCATCCCTCGCTGCTTTAGATCGGCGATCAACGCCGCAGTTGGTTGGTCCATAATCTCGGCTTGCATCGCATGGGTTTTTTTAATATCCGAGTGCGAATCCCAGTTCGTGATTCCGTTTCCGCCGGCAGGATCACTGCCATTGAACAGCTGGACGACACGAACGCCTTTCTCAAGCAACCGACGCGCCAAGATACAGTTCCGCGCATAGTGACCGCGCAGTTCGCTGCCGCCCTCAACGCCGTAGGCCTTCAAAGTGGCAGCTGTCTCCCCTGAAAGATCCATCACGTCCGGAACCGACATTTGCATTTTGCCAGCCAACTCATAACTGGCAATGCGTCCTGCCAAATTCGCATCACCCGGATACTGCTGAAGATGCCGCGCGTTGAGTCGTTGCAATAGATCAACCGTCTTTCGGTCAAAGTCCTTGGTCAATGAACCGGGGCGATGCAGATTGTTGGGAGGGCTCTTGGCACTGAAATCGGTGCCTTGAAAAGCGGCAGGCAAGAACCCATTGCCGAAATTGTTCTTACCGCTGCGTGCTAGTCCCCGCGGATCGTTGATCGCAACGAATGCAGGCAGCTCCTGATTCTCGGTACCCAACGCATACGTAACCCATGACCCAAACGAAGGAAAGCCTTCCATCGTAAATCCAGTGTTCATAAAGTTCTCACCTTGCGGATGAGCACTTGTATCGGTCGTCATCGAGTGAATGAAGCAAAAATCATCGACTTGTTTTGCAAGGTTCGGCAACAGATCGGAGACCATTTTTCCTGTCTCGCCACGCGGCTTGAAATCCCAAAACGGTTTCGCAATGTTGCCCGAAGGGCCCTCGAAAGTAACCGCCGGAAGCCCAGGTGGTTTCTTGCCATGGAGTTTGGCGAGCTCCGGTTTGTAGTCGAATGTATCGATGTGACTGACGGCGCCCGGCAAGTAAATCACAAGCACACGTTTGGCTGCCGATTCAAAATGGCCGGGACGCGGTAGATAGGGGCGATTCGGATCAATGACCGGGCGCAAAGGAGTTCTACCGCTGACCGAGTGCACTTCGTCATTGGCCAAAAGCCCATCAGCGCTAAGCATACTTGTCAGGGCGAGCCCAGCAGTCGAAAGTCCGGCCGTGCTCAGAAACCCTCTGCGGTTGAGCAGGCTACGACCGTGCAACGATAATTTTTCAGCGTTGTTCATTGTTCAATCTCAATCACACAGTTGTTGCTCAAAAACGTCTGACAACTTATCCCTACGGCATGAAGGCGAACTCGTTCGAATTAACCAACGCGCGACACACCAAAGACAAATCCTTCTCAATCACCATCGCCACACACTCCTTCCGTTCCTCT
Source organism: uncultured Pirellulaceae bacterium (assembly GCA_964439245.1). Taxonomy (GTDB): domain Bacteria; phylum Planctomycetota; class Planctomycetia; order Pirellulales; family Pirellulaceae; genus Mariniblastus. Next base: position 8,679 of record CAYTPS010000087.1, read on the forward strand.
TTGCCGGGCGGACGCCCCAGCAGCAATTCAAAGCAACGATCTACAGCCAGTTCTGGATCACCACCAGCATCGGCAAGCGCTCGTTCGGCGATGCGTTTTGATTGATCTACAACAAAATCACTGTTCATCAAATTCAGCGCTTGTAGCGGCGTTGTTGAAACGGCCCGCTTGGCTTTCACCTGTCCGCAATCGGGAAAATCGAATGCCGTGAACATGCCATCATCAACTCGTCTAAAGCGCTCTTGGTACAGCATTCGACGCCAAGTGTTTTCACTGTGGTTATCGACGACTTCCCACTGAGCGTAACGCTTTTTGACGTTGTGAATTCGATAGCCTTTTCCACCGAGGGTTTTGTCCAGACAATCCGAAGCTTGCAAAATCGAATCGCGAATCACCTCGGCATCAACACGCTTTGGAGGATACCGCCATAAGAGCGCCGAATCTCCATCAATGGCCAGCGCCTGTTCAGTCGGATGACTTGATTGTTGGAATGCCTGCGACATTACCATCCGCCGAATGAGATGCTTTATCGACCATGCCGCGGACTCACTTGATGTGGAAGGTTCCACCAACTCAGCCGCTAACCAATCCAACAATTCGGGGTGGGTTGGCGGAGCGCCGGCGGCACCGAAATCTGCAGTGGTGGTGACGATACCTTTTCCAAATACATGGTGCCAAATTCGATTAGCGATCACCCGCGCGGTCAGTGGATGCTCTTTACTCGTTAGCCACTTCGCAAATGCTACGCGTCGTTGGTCGCCTGAGGCACTGGCATCCAAACCTAAATCACCGTCGATTTCCTCCAAACCCGAAGCAAAAACTTCGTCTCGTGGATTCTCCGGACTGCCGCGTCCCAACACATACGATTTTTTTGGTTCAACGAATCGTGCGACAAAGCCAAGCTTTGGCCCCTCTTCGTATAGCTGCTCAATCAGCGTCTTCATCTTGGCCATCAACCTATTGCGGCCCTTATTCTTCTTGTTTAGCTGATTGTACTGCGGCGTCGCAGCCACCTGTTGCCACTTGCCGTTAGCGTCTTTTACCTCCAAACGATAGTTCGAGACATGCCCCGTGTTTAGTTTCGCCAGATAATCGGTGTCGAAGAAGTCCTCACGGTTGGAGCTAATCTTCATCCGGTTGATCTCACGTGGCTGAGTGAATTTTAGGATCACCCATGGCTTCTCCGCGCTACCCTCGAGCGATTTGGCGGCAAAGCTTTCTGTACCGTAGTTGCCGTCGTTGACTCGGGAAACCCCCTTGTTCTTGTTGTAAATCATCTCGTGATCGGTATCGAGCGTCGTACCGGCGGACGCCAGCGCAAAGTTCTCTTCCGGATTCTTCGGACCGAAGAGTTCCAGTTCGTCTACAAAGCAACCCTTCTGCAGAAATTGAATTCGGACTTCTTCGGTAGTTACCGGAGCAAAATGAACATCACGATAGGCCGACCAATGTTCTTCCCATGGACCGAACTCCGCCAGTTGTCCGCGAAGTGATTCAATTTCAGCTCTTATCTCAGCCTCACGAACCTTCTGCGGATGGTCGGCCGCAAGTTCTGGAAATCGACTCCCGTATTCAATGTCTTCAAACACTGCCGTCATTGAGTAGTAGTCTTTAATCGAAATCGGATCAAATTTGTGGTTGTGACATCGAGCGCAACCGATCGTCATGCCCATTGCTGAGGCTCCAACGGTTTGCAGAACTTCGTCCAACCGGTCGGCGCGTGCTTGACGCCGCGCGGTCGGTTCCTGCCCTACAGTCGCGATCGGCACATGCGGTCCGGCAACAAGGTAGCCGGTCGCTTCGCCCTGCCCTACTGTGTCGCCAGCAATCTGTTCGAATAAGAACTGATCGTAGGGCTTGTCTTCATTGAAAGCGCGCACCACGTAGTCTCGATAGATCCACGCATTCTTGCGATACATGTTGCTTTCGGATCCGTTGGTCTCTGCCCAACGAATCACGTCTAACCAATGCTGGCCCCAGCGTTCTCCGAAATGAGGAGATGCCAAAAGTCTTTCGATCAGCGAAGCGTATGCCGCGTCACGATCTTTGTCGCAGGCTGAAATGAAATCGGCAACTTCCTCTGGCGTAGGAGCCAATCCCGTAAGCACGATCGAGACGCGTCGAATCAAAGCTCTCGGGTCTGCCGGTTGAGAAAATGCAAGTCCCTTGTCGGACAGCGTTTCGAGCAAGAACGCGTCAATCGGTGCAATATTTGGCGGGCTTGATTCGGAAGAAGGCACCTTTGGCCTGACCACCGGTTGAAAGGACCAGTGGTCTGATTTCTCTCGTGCAACAACCTCCATTTGCCCTGGCCAATTGGCCCCAGACGCGATCCATTTTTCCAAAAGATCGATTTCTTCCTGGGAGATTTTGTCTTCGTCTGGCGGCATTGCCATTTCTTCATCGACGTGATTGACCACGTCCATCAAGTAGCTTTTATCTGGCTTGCCCGGAACAATCGTCGCCAAGCCTGAATCGCCACCTCGCAGCATGCTGTTACGAGAATCCAGACGCAGCCCGGCTTCTTGTTCGTCTTCACCATGACAGTGAAGGCAATTCGATTCGAAGATTGGTGCAATAGTTTCTTCGAAGTGAATCTCTTGTGCCAAACTTTGGCCTGTGATCGTTGACATACAGACCAACAGCGCAACGAACCACATTCGTGCTACGTAAGAATTTGACTTTGAAATTTTTTTGGTCTTTGCCATCGTCATGAAAGAACGTTTTAAATCGAATCACTGATCTAACCTGTTGGCCTCTGAGCAATTACCGTGCTCCCGCAGCCAACTCTGGTGCCGCGCCTTTCCAACCCGCATTAAATTGAACAAGTAAACGTTTCACAAGTTCTGGAGCTTCTTCGGCAATGTTAGTTGTTTCTTCCGGATCCGTCGTATGATCAAACAGCTCCACAAACACTGGTTCTGCTTTCTGGTTGCGATGATCACGCCACACAACCAATCGGTGTTGATCAGTCCGCATGGTGTATCCCATCAAGTGCTTTTCGAACAGATCTCTATTCCACTTAACGCCCTGCTGCTTTTTGATCCGCGATTCAACCTCTTCAATTAACGGACCAAACCAAGTTTCTCTCATCCCTTGCGACAACGGATTGGCAGCCCACTCTCTGAGCGCGGGATTTGGATACTGACTGAATGCGGCAGTCTTCCAAGGGGTTTGGGGATCATGCAGTAGCGGAGCAAAACTGTGCCCTTCCAGGTGATCGGGAATCGAAACACCAGCCAGCTCGCAAAGCGACGGATAAATATCGACCAGTTCGACTAAAGCGTCAGTCTTGGCGCCGCGTGCTTTCATGTCTGGCGTCCAAATCATCATCGGAACGCGCGTTGCGATTTCATAGTTTGTTGCTTTTCCCCAGACGCCCATGTCGCCAAGGTGCCAGCCGTGGTCTCCCCAGACGATAATGATCGTGTTGTCTTTTACGCCAAGTTTTTCAAGTTCGTCGATCATCAAGCCAATCTGAGCATCGACGTAACTGACACAGGCCAAATACGCGTGCTTCAGTGTTCGACTCAGGTCCTCCCCAAGTGGCCCCGTTTTGGGAATTCCGGCTCTAGTTCGCAACTCAAACGACGCGTGCAATCCCATGGCTGCACCATTCTTGGGCGCATCTGTGTGAGAAGCCATCGGGATCGCTTCTCGGTCGTACATATCCCAGTACTTTTTGGGACACGTCCAATTCAAATGAGGCTTTTTTAGTCCGAGCGCCATAAAGAAAGGTTTGTCTTTGTTTTTGACCATCTCTTTCATCGTCGCGATGGCCCGTAGTGTTTCGTAACCGTCGCTGTAAGCGTGGTCGGGAACGTCCGCACTTTCGTAGGCTGGTCCGCTGGAGAGACCCCGTTTGGCTGCCTCTCCGTATTTGGCCAACATCAATTTGAAGTTTTCATTTCTGATCTTATTGTTCTTGGGGAGAGCAAAAGGCCCTTGGGGACGCTTGATGTCTTTGAGCCACTTAACCGGTTTTCGACTCCACGACTTCTCTTGGTCTTCGTCTCCTCGATGATAAATCTTTCCGCAGTAAGCTGTTTCATATCCATTGGCAATGAAATGCTGAGGCAAAGTGAGGATGTCCGGTTGAAGTTCACGCAAGGAAACATAGTTGTGAAATAATCCGGTCGTCTCGGGTCGGGCTCCGGTCATCAAACTGGCGCGAGAAGGTCGGCAAATAGCCTCTTGGCAATATGCTCGATTGAATAACAAGCCCTCTTTGGCCAGCGCATCGAGATTGGGAGAGACGGCGATCGAAGAACCGTAGCACCCTAGTTCGGGGCGCAGGTCGTCGACCGCGATGAACAGGATGTTCGGTCGCTGCGCAAAAGCAATGCCGCCTAGGAAAAGGGACAAGCAAAATGCAAAAAGTGGTAGGTTGCGTCTCATATTTGAGTGTTGTTGCCCTGTGTTTTTGTGGGAGATCCTATTTGGTGTGTTTGAGGACTGCATCTCAAAATCGCCGATATGCCTCAGCGGTTATCCTCGTTTCCAAACGCGCACATAATCTACTTCCATCGAGGTTGGGAACCCCTCTTGAGTCGCAGATGCGGGTACGGGGAAAATCGTTTGCCCCTCCCAACCAATGTGAGGATGCCGCAATTCAAGCGTCAGCGCCACGTTCATTGGCAAGTGCCAGTATTTATTGGGTTTGCTTCCTACTTCTTCTCCATCGATGTACCAAGTGATCTTCTCGGGCGTTACGTCACAACCGTAAACGTGAAAATCATCGCGCGGATCCCAAGGAGCAATCCACTCATTCTTGCATAACTCCGGATGACTGTCCGGTCGCAACCAGCTTAAGCCGCCGTTGCCGTCAGCCAGACGCAAATGCAAATTCATATCAATATGGTGAACGGAATTCCGCTTTTTCGTTGCTTTATTGATCTCGTTCATCTGCAGTTCAACAAAGTCGATCTCGCAGTAGCGGACCTCGCCATCGTATTTTCGCCCGTTGCTGAAGATCCAAAAAGCCGGGCAAGCACCTGGGAACAAATCGCATCCCTTGATCCGTGCCTCATAGTATCCGTAGGTCGACTGTTTGTGAGAGCGCAGAATCCCCGACTTGTAGAACAGCTTCTGGTTACTTCGTACGTGCGGCTTATGGTCCAACGTCAGATGTAACTTCCCGTCGTTGAGCGCCGTGTTGCGCTCGTCCCAAGTCATCGCGCCGTACGCTTTCGGATTATTGTTCCACTTCGCCGTATCAACCTCATCGCCATTGAATTCGTCTGAAAGGTCCTCCATTAATTTCCAGTTTCCTGACTGACCGACCGGAGACACGTTGGAATCTAGCTCCGATTGTTTCACCGAAGGCAACCGACTGACTGTCAAGTTATCGATGGTCATCGAGGGCATTCGGGCGACGCCTTCACGCTTGACTTGCGACCACGCCAACGCAATAAAGTCACCAGCGTGGCCTGCTTCACTGATGCCAAAGTTAAGACTGAACCGTCCATTAGCCGTAATCTCGTTGTCCATAAGCACTCCGTCGATCGTTCCGCCGTGCCCTTTGATCGTCGGTGAATTGGGCGCCATTTTGGGTAGCAGTGCTTGATGTGTAAGCTGAAAATCCAAATAGCCTTTATCAGCTTTGGTGCCCTCGTAAACGTGGAGGTACAAATGAGTATTTTGCCCTTCTGATACAAAGTCCGCGACATCAAAGGAAACGTTGTACTGACCAGCCTTCGCCGACGAGGTGTCAATGAAAGTCATGTAAGATCTGTTGCGGGATTTGTCCATGATTGGAATGTGAGATCCAATCGCAAATTTGCCGTTGGCCACTGCCCCTGTTACTCTCGTGTTTTCTGCATACTGGCCCGTGCCACCGAACTGGCCAAATTTTACGCTAGGGACATCGGTCGCGTCGGATCCGGCTCCAAAGGAAATGGAAGAAATGTTGTTGTCGTTTGGACCTCTCGCAACCACGTATGTCGGCGGCGTTTCAAAATCTTCTTGATGAAGTAATTCACCTTCGGGAGTGGGGGCGCTGGTGGATGTAGTCGTCGCCTTTACCAAACGCGTTACGGC
>CAYTPS010000088.1:0-3477 GCA_964439245.1 uncultured Pirellulaceae bacterium
GGCTGGTTGAAGTCAGGATGAGTGATCGACCATCGCAGATTGTGCTGGCTGTCGAATACATAGACGGTGTTGCTCAATTCTCCCGTTACCCAAATGTCGCCGTTGGCCGGATTGAACGCCAATCCACGCGGTCCATCGAGTCCCGGAGTCGCAAGCGTGCCGACAAATTGGCCACTTTTGGTGAAAATGCTGTACGCGTCCGAGTTATACATTGCGACGTAAAGATTGCCGTCGTTCTCAAACGGTAGCTCAGCCGAAACATCTCCAGCAAACAGACTTATTGCAAAAAGAGCCACTAGGCAAAATCGAGCGAATGTATTGTCTTTTTGAAGACTCATGAAATATTTTTAATTGATTGGTTTTGCATTCTCAATTCTACCCCAATCTAGTTTGAATCGTTTGAACAGTCAAAACGTATGAAAAGTCAAAAGCATGTTGGCTGTACCTTGTGACCAAACCATGGTCTTTTGCACCTTGTTTGGATTATGAAATCGAGCGTGAAAGGCCGTCCCATAATTGGAGAGGAGCACGCCAATGAGACCCTGTCAGTTGCTATCAGTTTTGGTTGGGCTTTCGCTCGCAACGACTCTTAATGCTCAACAGCCTGTGGCTGGTCAGATACAGTTCGGTGCCTTGAGCGGCAGATTTATCTTCGATGGCGACCGGCCAGAAAGTGCAGCGTCGCCACTGGCAGCGATTCAGGAAGATACCATATTGGTCCTCGACAATGTCGGTCGCCTATCAGGTGTTGAACTCGCCTATCGGCAATACCTGAAAGTCGGCATTGTTCCGCGCACGGTCGATGGTTCGCAGATGGTCGCGAAAGATGGTGGACTTGCCAACGTTTTTGTCTGGGCTACCAGACCGGACGGCCTGTCGCCCATCGCCGATTTGCAAACAGTGAAGTCACACACGTTGCAAATAAAGAACGGTAAATTCACGCCAAGCGTTCTGGCTCTCACCGCCGGCAGTACGTTGGAAATTGAAAATGCTGATGATTTCGGGTTTGGATTTCATCTGATGCCGCTTCGCAATCAAGAGGTCAATTGGCTGCTCCCACCGCATTCAAAAAAACGTCTCGTCCTTTCGAAACCAGAAAGGTGCCCGATTCGTTTTCAATCAGATCAGCAGAGTTGGGCGACTGGGATTCTCTTGGTTCACGGCAATCCTCACTTTGCGATCTCAGCGGCGGACGGAACGTTTGCGATCCCGAACCTGCCGCCCGGCAAATGGGAATTTCGTGCTTGGCATGAAAATGTTGGGTATCTGAAGAACTGGCCTGACGGACGGTTCCAGTTCAAGATCGAGATTGGCAGCAATGACTTAGGTGACGTGAAACTGGCCGCTGAAATGTTTCGTTCTAGGCCAGTCGGCGCTTCGGAATAGAGATTGGGTAGAACGGATGTTGATTTTTTGCAACACAGAGGGATCCACCTGCAGCAGATCGTTTGGGGCAACCGTGATATCCGATACGATCCGTTTAGAGACGTGGAGATTGGCAACGCTCTAGTCTTAATTGTGTGAAATTGAGTTGGCAGCAATTAGTGTGAGAGTTCGGCCCCAATGGGGCTGAGTACCTACCTCTCTCAGATCTAAGCCCGCGAGACTCATGAAAAATTCTATCGCCGCAGCCTCATTTTTTCTTTCTGCCGTTTTCACTCTCTTCGTTGCCGCCGCTCCAGCGCAGGCGCAGCCAGCTTACCCGCAAGGCCCCGGCCCAAGGCATCGCGCTGTTAATCATGCCGGAGTAACCTACTACGCGGTGGTACCAGACGTACCGCGCGATGACATCATGGATACAACAGGTAAAGGGCTGTTACATTACCGGCGGATGATGAAGCAGGGTACGACGCCAACTGCTCAAGAGCTTTCAGGCCAATGGCGTGGCGTCAACCGCGGCATTGTTGAGGTGGCGGGATACAATCAGTTCATCAAAGATATCAAGCCGCAGAATGGGCGCTGGCAGGGGGACAATATTCAGGTCAACCAGGTTAAGTCCCATCAAGTTCGTTACTCGGGGTGGAATCCAGTGATGAAATCATCAACCATGGGATACAACCCGACTTACGAACGTAAGGGGCAGTTCGCGGTGCAGGCTCCGGACTACCGCGGTGCTTTTGGGCGTGGAGCGGTTTTCTCCTATCGTGATGGTGGCAACGCTAAGCACGATCCAGCGCGATTGCTGCAGGATCGAGTTGTCAAGATCGACGACAATCACATGATCGGTCGAGCAACTGCTAATTTCGGTCCGATTCGTATTCCGCTGTCGTATTTCGTGCTCGAGCGCGTCGAGTAGAGCGGTCCAACCACATTTAAGGCTTGCCAATTGCGTTGAGCAGATCCGCGCGATAAAGCTCTAGCGGAAGTTGGTCGTAGCTGTTGAGTGCGGAGATCCGATTGTTCAACAGCGCTACTTTTTTGTTGTTCGGCTTGGTGGGGTTTGCCAGTTTGGCTAGCCGTTTTGAATTGCGGCGTTGCTTTTTGACGGAGTTATTCAGGTCGCGCTCAAGTTGGCTTAACTCTCCCCCATACCGGTTGCGGATTTGAGCGATCTCATTGGCACCACGATTGAGGTCGAAGGCCACAGCATCGGCGCGGCGACCAAGAATACTCAGCCTGAAAAAACTGTCCTGCAGCTGATAACGTAGGACGTCTGATTGCAATAGCGATCCGTTGGGATCGTTCAGGTTGAAAAAGAGTGCCGTTTGCAGCGCTTGGGTGTTTTGGCGAGCGAACTGGATTTCGGCCTCCAACGATGCCAGTTCACTTTGCAGCGGTTGGAGTTTCGTAATCGCTTGGTCGATCTTCAGCTTGCCTTCATCTGTTACTTGTTTTTGCCTGTTTTGAATCTGTTGGTCTTGCGATTTCAGTAAAGCGTTTTCTTGATTGATCAGTTTGCGATCGGCGTCCTTGGCAACCTCATTTTCTTTGACCGATTGTTCCACTTTTTTATCCAGATGCTTCAAACGCTCTTCGTAGTCCGTGATCACTGTATTCATTTCCTGGCGAACTAATTCTTGGTGATGCGGCGCAAGTCCGACAGACAATTCACCGATGGCCGCGCGGAGGATCTCTTGATTAACTTGATCACCGACAGGCCCCTGAAGATAACCCAGCAGACGCCCAATTCTGCGGTAGGTGTTGTCTAGTTTGGCTGCAGGCAGGTTGCGATTTTGAATTGTTTTTCCCAAAGTGCGAATAGAGGTCATCGCAGAATCGTATTGGTCTCGAACGGTCTTGGCCCATACCGACAGTAACCGTGCGTCGAGGTTCTCTGGGGCGATGCTTAAGGCTGCATCGACGGCCTCGCCAGCTTCACGGATGCGGTTGTGGCGGAAGCGATTGACTGCGTAGGCCAGAAAAACCGTGGGGCTATCCACGGGGACCAATTCGTACAGCTCGACACTTTGCGTTCGGTTGTTGAGATTTTTTTCCCAAGTCTGATCCAGCCAGAACTTCACACGTTGCTCTTCACTT
>CAYTPS010000088.1:3487-14603 GCA_964439245.1 uncultured Pirellulaceae bacterium
CACTTGCAGGAATTGCAATTGGTTCAATCAATTGGCCGTTGGCGAACCGCGCATCGGCAGCCTGCAGACCTACTACGGCAAGAACAATCCACAAGCTCAGGGCTGACGGCCAGTGACAAATTGCGAATTTCATCATATCAACCTTTTGAATTGGGCAATCGGCACATCACTTGAACCAATAAACAATTATTGGCATCTGACGCGTGAAAGCAACCTTTTTCGTGTGCAGCGCATTTTAGAACGTCAGTCCAGGTAACTCTCCTGCAATGCCGTTTAGGGCTGGATGTTAAATCTGGGTTTGCGGCTGGAGATTAGCTCGGACTCGTAGGCACGCCGAATCATTGTCTCTTTGGCGCGTGAATCGACGGGAAACGCATGGATCTCAAGGGTCACGTTTTCGTGAGCTTGTTCGGTTAGATATTTTGAAAGCGAGAAGTTACTCGATTCATCGAGGTGCTCTTTGAGCCGTTTTTGCAAGTCGACCGATTGGCCGATGTAAAGATAGCCACTGGCATCACGGAAGATATAGATGCCAGGTTGCCGAGGAATAATACTGGGATCTTCCTCGATTGATTTCAACGGGAATTCTTCGATGTTGCGCCCCCAATCTGCGATGCGTGCGATCAGTTCTGGACGCAGACGACGTTTCTTGCGTAGACCGAACGCCGCTTTGCGAACTAGATAGGTGTCGAGGTCCTTGCCAAGTGCAATCGTTTTTGAGTCGAACTGAGTTCGCAGTTTGGGGTCCGCCATGATCCGGTCTATCGTGACAGCATGTTGATCGATCAAAGAGCGTGATACCATTTCGGCAACGGCAACATGTTGACGCGCGGGCCGTGTTCCGGAGCGTGTGGTTTTTGATTTGAGTGTCCCGGCCTTGCGCATGTTGAGCAGCCGCCAATTCAGTTCCGCTGGCGTTATACCCGGTAGCTGTTCTCGACACTTTTCCAAAAAAGCACTGTTTAGGTCGTCGTTTAGGATGACCTCGTCAACGCTCCAGCCATCGTGAGTTGCTGCGAATGCTTCGGAAATCACATTTCTTATTTCAGTGGTTGGCGTTTGACCAAGCGCGGAGGTGGAGACCGCTGTTAGAAGCAGGAGCAGGAATGAAATTTTGAGAGATGCGATAGTCTGCGTTTTTTGCAGTGGTGTGGCAGGAGAGTTCATGGCTGGTTCCGCTAGCAATTTGTCTGCAGTCCTCAATCGGATCCCGAGTAAGGAAACCACTTCATTGTATCAGGATATTGGCCGGAGGTTTGAGCTCGCCATTGGGTTTGATAAGCAGAGCCTATCAGAAGAGAAAGAAGAGAGCGGGTTTCCGTGACTAGCAAAACGCGGGCTGACATCATTACTAGAAATCAGCATTGACCCAAAAGCTGATTCGGAACAGATTGATGGGCTGGCAAGGATTGCTGGCCGTCAACATTGATGGCAAACAACACTATTCAACGCAAGGATGCTTGAAATGAAGGTTTGGCTACCCTCCCATACGCTGTCAACATTTGCACGCACGATTTCGGTGCGGTCGGCGGCAATTGGGCTCACGACGCTCGCCCTGAGCGGTTCATTGACTTCGAATAGCTTTGGTCAATTCACCGCCATCAATTCTCAAGCACCCGATGAAGAACACTCCATTCTCGTGCGCGAAGGCGAGCAACTTGATGCTGTGGAACCGCAGCAAAGCGGTGCTACGCCGAAGCCGTACCGCATTGGTCAACAGACCGGAGATCATACTACTGCAGCTAAAACGAATAACGTGACCGCCTCGACAGGTGGATTTATTTCCTCCGGTGACCGCTCGGATCGCGCGGGTTGGCAGAGCAGTTCCACCAGCGAGCTGTCCTCCAACAGTCTGCGCGATGCCTCAAAGGCAAACCAGCAGGCCGACAAATTTTCGGCCGCGGCTCAAACGCCTGCTTTTGCAGCGCGGCAACTCCCCAAGCCGCGACGTAATGAAGGCATAGAGCCGCTGCCAACCGAAAGCCGCACTAAAACGCATCAGCAAGCTCAAAGAACAGATGACGTGATCATCGATCGCTCGGTAGCGCCGGTGAGTTACGCGGCGCCTGTTCAAGGTTTTCAAAACCAAAACCAAACCCGCCGGTCAATGCAGCCACTTCAACGGCGGCAAAATACTGGGCAATCCAATGCAGGGCAATCAAATCGTAACACAAGCCTCGGAAACGAGACTGCTCAAGGTGCACCGCAAGGCCAAAGAAATCGAAGCCGAAAGAAAACGTCTGCAAGCGCCAAGGTGTTGATTTCGAGGTTCGGCTACAAAGCATCACAAAATAGCTCAGACAATTTGGTGCCACTGCGTTTGGCAGACGTACTCAACCAAGGACAGATGCGAGCCAAACGCAGGCAGTTGATCGATCAATATTGGGAAACGTTTGCCGACTGGGCTCACTCGGTCAGCGCCAAGCAGCATCGGGATTGGGTCAATGGATTGCGTGTGTCGAAGTCGACCGATCAGTCGACCGTCGGTGTGGCGAAGTCCAGTGCCGAAAACGAAGTTACCGCCAACCGCATTGAACTTGGCAAGTCACAGGCAAAGCTGATGGCAATGTTAGGCTCTAGAGCCTCGATTGTGCCCGCCGACCTGCCAACGGTAACGATGGTGAAAACAAATTTTCAAGCGTTCAAGGAACGCGGGTTGGTACCAGCCAGATTGGAGAACATTGATCAGACGCTTAAGGATCTACATGACCTCGTACTCTCTCGCGCTGACACCGTATTGTTGGCGGAGCGCACGGCAGAGCAGGTTGAGGGATACTACAAATCAAACCGAGCGACGATCGAGCAACTACTTGGCGCAGGTCGCGACTGGCGATCAGCAGAAGCAGACTTTGTCGATTCGGCCATCCAATACAACAAAGCGTATGCCGATTACGCCTTAGCATTACCTTATGGACAGGCTCCCGTTGAACAGGTGGTCGCGATGCTGGTGGTCCCCGCTAAAGTTGCTCCGACAGCTGCCGATCAGTACGCCGGCGCAACCTCTCAGCGCCCACAGGGCTCACCAACACCTACACAGCCCGCGTCTTCGAGTCGTTCGGTACAGCAAGGACGATCGGGCAACTCTCGTTCAGCCGGCCAGGATTCAGGAGTTCGGGCAGCATCTGCCGCAAATGGATTTGGGCAATCGCGCTCGGCTCAATCGCGTCAGCCACGACCGATGCCGGATTTTTCAGATTCCTCTCCATCAGACACGTCTTTTGCGACCCCTAAGACCCCAGAGTTCCACCCGAACTCCTCTGCAACGCAACCGGGTAACGCGCGTGCGCGTCGAAATGCCAGTGCGGCATCGGCTTCTTTTGGAGGCGGCTCGGTAGATTCAAACATACCGGCACGTACGCGTGAGAATGAAGGCGCTGTAGCCGATGAATTTCAATCCGCTGGTAGAACCACTTCCCAGGGGTCCGCTCAACCAGTCTCTCAACCGGCAACGCGATCGCCGTTTTCACAAGGAGACTCTGGTTTCGAAAGCGGCAAAAAGCCAGATTTTGGCTCCTCCGAAACTTCGGCAAAGCGGTCTTCGGTTGGCTTCAGTAGTGGAGGCACCAATGAAGCACGCGGCGCAGCGGCTGATTCATTCTCTGATCGACCTTCGGTGGTCCGGCCTGCTACCAAGCCGCCGGTAAAGCCAACCACTTCATTCAGCTTCGGCGGCGGCACGGCCGGCAGTGAGGCCTCGACCGCAAATGCGAAAAATGGGTTCTCCACAGGATTTAGCAAGTAGTCGTAAACGCGTGAAGAATTGTCCGCCCGGACGTAGGCTTACGGCAGCGGCAACAGGAACGGAGTGATGGCCGCTAATTTCTTGTCGCCAATGCCAGAGACGTTCTTGAGTTCTTCGGCGCTCGCGAATGGCCCGTGCACTACGCGATAACTAACGATGGCCTCAGCTAACGACGGGCCCACTTGGGGGAGGTTGGCAATTTCCGGTGGCGATGCTCGATTAATGTTCACCTGAAATTTGGTTGAGGCCTGTTGAGGCATCGAAAGACGAGTACTGACAAGCCCATCGTTGGGTAGCCAAAGCGATGCGGCCGAGCAAACGGTGATGATCGTCAAAAGCAACAGCATCGCGTAGGCAAACGGCAGGTCCCGATTGCGGAACGCAAGAAGATTTTTCGGCCGTTTGTCAGCACTGTTTGTCATCAGCGTTTGCTGCCGTTCCATTCGGCCGGCGAAAGTAAACCGTCTCCATCGGTATCCTTTTCGCGAAACTCTTCCAGTTTCTCGTCCGTCCACGTGTCCGTGTATTCGTGCATTTGAATTTGGCCGTCGGCGTTAGTGTCCTTGTCAGAGAGCGATGACCGTTTGCCGGACGATGATTTGGAAGCTTTCGCTAACGTGCGGTTTGTTTGGGGCTTCCGCGGAGAAGGATTTTTGATGGCGGGAGACGCCACAGGTGCTTTCACCTTGCCACCGGACACTAAAGTGATCGCTTCCTGTTTGCTGATGAAGCCGTCGCCATCGGTATCTTTGGCTTTTTTCAATAAAGAGGACGCGGCCAACTCTTTCTTGTCTAGCCTGCCGTCTGAGTTCGTGTCGTACTTCTTGAACGAGCGGTCAACGTATTTGGCATAGCCTTGCGCGCTTCGCGCGTTGGCTTTTGCTTTGGCAACTGCACTACTGGCTGGTTGGGGCGTATCTCGTTTCTCAAACCGGCGAGTATCGCGTTCACGATCTCTGCGGCCACGGTTTTGATCGCTGGGAGCTACGGAATCGTATTTGCTTCGCCGCGATCGGGAGTCACTGTTGGACGTCACCTTTGATGACGAACGTAGACCGCGCGCGGCTGAATTGTCTCTTGCACGGCTGGATCCGCTTTTCTGGCTTGTTTGTTCGGCCAATGTGAACCGTTTGGCCAATTCCATTTTCGATAGTCGACCGTCGCGGTTTAAGTCGCTGGTCTCAGGTGGAGGCGATTTCCAAGTCAATCGCGAGATCTCGTCGCCATCGAGGAATCCATTTTCATCTCTATCAAACGTCTCAAGAATTTTGTCAGCTTTCTGTAGCATTTCAGGATCAAAATCTGAAGCCTTCAATCCGCTTGCTGTCTCTTCAAAGCTTCGCACGCCCTCGGGTTTATCTTCAGTACCAAACTCTGCAACTCCAAAAGTTTCTTGTGCTGCACCAAACTGATTGAGGTTGTTCAATCGACTTTCAAACTCTTTCCTCTTCTTTTGCGCCTCATTCGCCAATCGCGAATTGTATCCTTTGACCAAGTCCTCAATCTTCGAAGTCCTGCCAGTTGGGATCCCCATGCTCTCCAGGAATCTTTTTGTACGGCGGCCATCCATTTCTTCCGGAGACAACATTCCGTCTTTGTTGTCGTCTTGACTCTTTAAGTATTCTGCGGCGTTGAATTTCTTTCTCCACTGCTCTGTTCGAGCGTCATCGCGCAGCCGCCTCTCGTGGTCCCGGTTTTCACGGTCTCTGTCCCTATCGCTACTATCTTGGGCGCTGGCATAGCAAGCGCAGAGAGCTTGCATCGTGACTACGATGGCAACAGCCATGCTTGTTGAGATGGAATGTTTCATAACAGTCTCTTTCGAAACAGATGAGCCACAAAAATTCGTGGGTGAAGCTTTACTTGGTTATCGTGAGTGCGGTACCGGTGTAACTATCGACCCAATTTACCTCACAATTGATTGTAGCACCCAAATCGGCCTGATTGAGATTTCACTCAGTTGTCGTCCGAGGATCGTGTTTTCTGCCCCGCTTCAATCGATTGACCGGATTTAGAGGCACCCAAAGACGCTCTAACTGTCAATCTCGCCCTTATTTACTTTTCATCACGCAACAATGGACATCTGGCGACCCCCAACCCGGTTAATTTATTTGACGTTAGTGATAATTGTGCTGATAATTAACGAATACATTCCCGCCGATAAATTACCTCAACCCAATCCAAACTAGTGCGTTTTGAAATCTTAAGTTAGTCAAAATGCCATGGCGGTTGGTCCAGACTGGAAGTTTGACGATGCTCAGCCTCTGCCCCAAATGCAACCAGAAACTGGAAGACTTCGCGGTCTCCTGTGATGACTGTGGGTGGAGCGTTGTTGCTCAGCACTATTCATCAGAGGACTCCAAGCCTACTCCGGCCACTTCGAAGCCCAGCTCGGAGGAGAAGAACGCTTCACCAAAAGCTTCCCAGCGCTCTCTGGACAATATTTTTCAGGCGGCGATGTCGAATCTGGATGATGGTGATTTTGCAACTGCGATCAGCGCTCTCAACCACAGTATTGATATCGCGCCGGTGAACCGTCTCGGGGAATGTTACTCGCTGCGTGGCTACTGTCATTTGAAGAAAAACGACTTTAGACGCGCCGAAGAGGATTGTTCGGAGGCGATCAGTCTCAACTGTCAGGATGCACAGACCTACGCCTGGCGAGCCGCTGCACGTGGCGAACAGAACAAATGGAAAGAGGCATTTGACGATCTGGATAGTGCTTGTGAGGTTGCTGGAGATGATCGAGATGCTTTCGTCGAGTTGACTGGCTCCTATGCTGATACTGCATCCGACTACTTTCAAAAATTGATCGACGCAGGTCAGCAGTCGGCGGACATGTTTTTTGAACGTGGCTGGATCAATTTGAAAACAGGAAAATACGACAAGGCTGGTGAGGATTTTGACGAGGCGCTCGACATAGATCCTCTGCACGCGTGGGCCGCCACAGGGATGGCGAAACTGTTGCTCAAGGATAGTCGATTGTTGTCTCGGCTTCGCCGTGCATCCCGACGCAGGAAACTACAACGCGACAGTGGGAAACTGGACGATCTTTCTAGTGAGGTGATCATTTTGTGCTCGTTGGGGGCGGCAAAAACTGCATCGCTTCCCTGTCAGCGCGAGGCGTTGACGATTCGAGCCAGACTCTATCATCACATAGGAAAACCGGATCGAGCAAATCGTGACCTGCGACGTTTGATGAGGCGAGCCGACGGAGATCCCGAAAAAATTGTCCAGTGCAGCCAGCTAAGATTTGAGCTCGCCGACTACATGGCCGCGGTGACTGAGTTGACTGCCGTTTTGAAAAAAGATCCGTCTTATCAGCGAGCTTTGTTGCTGCGTGGCAAGTGTTATGCAAAAGTTAGAAACTACCCGCTGGCGATCGACGATCTTGAGTCGTACCTTCGTTTGAATTCTGCCGATTCCTTTGCACGGGCCGAATTGGCACAGGTATTTTTAGTGACGCATCAGATTGACCGGGCGTCGATAGAGTTTGAAAAGGTCACCAGAGACAACCAAACCAGTTTTGAAGCTTACTTGGGTTTGAGCAAGATCTTTCTGAAGAAAGACCGCCTAGATATAGCCATTTCCGAATGTGACAAAGCGATCGCAATTAACAGCCGACGTCCAGAAGCATTCGCTGTACGCGGGGAAATTTATCTGAAGCTGTGTGATTTTTCTCGGGCGGTCGACGCTTACAGTCGTGCTGCGAAGATCGCTCGTGATAGTGAATCCAAAGGAAATTATCTGTACTTGCGTGGCGCGGTCTATTACGAAATGGCCAAGTTTGATTTGGCAGTTAAGGATTTTCGCCGCTCAAGTCGTTTGCGGCCCAACCACGCTGGCGCGTTGGTTTGGAAGGCTGCCGCCAGCTCACGTCTGGAACGCTGGTCCGACGCCAACGAAAGCCTCGCTCAAGCGATGGCGATTCGCCCTGAGGCCGCAACACAGTATCGGCAGTTAGGACAAGGCATTGCCAAAAAGGCTGTCAAGCACTTCAGCAAACAGATTCTTCGAGGCAATGACGGTCGTCGAGCTTACCGTGACCGCGCGGTAGCCTATCAGTTTCTGCAGATGTACGCCTCGGCGATTGAGGATTTGACGACGGCGTTAGACCGCGAGCCAAATGATGCCGATTTGTTGGTGAAACGTGGTCAGGTTTACGCCGTCACCGGCGACCACCAAGCGGCGCAAGACGACTTTGGAAGAGCAATCAGACTGGACCGAAGAAATCACTGGGCGCGTTTTTGTCGAGCGCAGTCACGCTACGCCGTAGGCGATCATGAGAAGGCCAGACGCGATGTGCAAAAGGCCATTCGTATTTCCGGGATGTATCCGCAGTACCACAAGTTTTTGGCGCAGATTCTTGCTGATTTAGGTCAACCGGATCAGGTTGTCCGGTGTCTCAATCGTGCGACACTGCTGGATTCGACTGACGCATCGAGTTTTCGCGCTCGCGGCGATGCCCAAACCGCGCAGAAGAACTGGCTTGATGCCGTCAACGATTACACGCGTGCGATGGAGCTTGATCCAAGTCAAGCGGACTTGCTGTTGTCGCGTGCAAATGCTTACGCGCGTGCAGACAAACCAAAATCTGCGATCATGGACTATGAATTGGTTCTTACTCGTAACCCGTTGCTGGCCAAAGCCTGGTCGGGGCGCGCAGGGTGTCTGGCAATTATTGGAGAACACGATTACGCACTGATTTGGTTGACCAAGGCCTTCCATCGATTCTCAAAGCCCAGAGATCTTAGCGAGTTGTTGTTTGCACGCGGGAAGGTTTTTTACGGGGCTAGACGTTTTACTCACGCGATCACCGATTTTACCGCCGTGGCTAAACTAATGAAGCACGACGATCAGTTCGTTGGAGCCGCCAAATATGCGCGGGCGATCGCACGAGTGCAGATGGAACAGCTAGAATTGGCGTATAAAGACTTCAAAACCGTTCTCAAACTCGATCCCCTGAACGTCCCGGCGCAAGTCGCGATTAACTGGTTGAAAAATCCTAACAGTCAGTTGCCAGCGTTTTTAGAAAAGCCGCCGGCGAAGAAAAAGCCGATTCGTCCTCCGGTGGTTCGGGCGCCCGTCGTGATTACGACCCCTGATAAAGACTGGCGAGTGGAAAAGCCGTTTAATTGTTGGATTCTGCGGACGTTGGACAAAACCGAGTATGGCCCCGTCAAACGAGAAATTCTCAACCATTGGATTGAAGAGGGGCGAATTGACTTCGGTATGCGGCTGTTGCGAGCCGATTGGGCGAAGTGGAAGAGAGTGGAACGTATCTTCAAGGAGCTTCGTCCAAGTGGAACTTCCAGCGAAGAGATCAGCGCCGACGCGCACCCGGAATTACAGGTCGCAATTCGGAAGCCTCCGTTGTCGCCAAGTTAGACCGACTGGAAGGCACTTGGTTCCTTTTGTGGCGAGGACGGGATGAAAGAAGATAGACTATCGATGATGTTCGTTGCGGACGTGGAGGCTCCCGCTCCGGAAGCCGTTTCCAACGGTTTCAAGAAGTACGCCCATTTCCGAGAGCTAAACTCCGGTGGTAAGGCAATGTTGACGCTTTGCCGCGATACAAATCTTGGACGCGATGTGGTGCTGAAGCGTCTGCGGCCAGAATTTCGTGACGACAAAATCGAATTGGCCCGTTTACTGCGCGAGGCGAAGATTACCTCGCAGCTACAACACCCGGCTACGGTGCCCGTGTATGAATTGGGCAAGGATGACCAAGGAGATTTTTATTTCGCGATGAAAAACATCGTGGGGCACACCCTCTTCGAGATCATTTGTGCGCTCGCGCGTCGGGAGAAAGAGGCCGAGTCCCATTTTACGCTTAACCGGCTGCTGACGATTTTTACGCAGGTTGGTGAGGCCATCCACTACGCTCACGTACGCGGGATTATCCACCGTGACGTCAAACCGGAAAACGTAATTGTTGGAATGTTTGGCGAGGTCAATCTGATTGATTGGGGAACGGCAAAGGTATGGGGGATGCCCTATGAGGGCGATGGCGAAGGGCGCGCTAAGTTGCAGGGCGGAACGCCGCTGTATATGTCTCCCGAGCAAGTGTTGGCCAGTCACAGTGTGGACGAGCGGTCCGATATTTTTAGCATGGGAGTCGTGTTGTATGAAATGTTGGCCCAACGTGAACCGTTTCGTGGACGGCAAAGACAAGAAACGTTTGACAATATCGTCAACGCAAGTCCGATGCCGCCCAGCGAAGCTGCACCGCACCGTTCGATCCCCGAGGCGATCGAGAGAATTTGCCTGAAAGCGATGCAAAAAAGCCCATCCAATCGCTACCAGTCGATGCAAACCATGCTTGATGATATTGCAGAATTCCTCAACACGGCGGTACAACGTGGAGTAGGTTAGCTCGACCGGGCCCAAGTGTTTGCCAATATTATGTGACGGAATCCGAATAGAGGTTGTTGGTAACCAAAGGTAGGCAAAAATGAGGTCCTCTATGATGACATATCTCTTCAAGTTATTTGCTGTGACAGATTCAGAAAACGACGACATCGATCGACTGGAACTGAAGATCAATTTTTTGATCTTGATTTCGGCCATTCAGGCGATCGTTCTGACGTTTTGGATACTCGGTACGATGTTGCTGCCATCGTCGGGGACGATCGTGATTGCATTGCTGGCACTTGGCGGATTCCTGTTCTTGTTCCGCAAACGAATCCCGGGGTGGTCGGCAACGATCTTTCGCATGATCGTCAACCGCGTTAGTGGTGACCAGAATCAGAGTGGCGACTCGACAATTAAGTAGAGGACTGCCAGCAACGTTTCGCCAGCAAAAGTGATTCCATCTTTCGAAGATTGGCAATGCAGAACGCAGACGATTTCGATAGTCTCCAGCAAAGACAATAGATCGTTTTTCTGGAGTTGATGAGATGAGTATTCGTGCCTCTTTGTTGATGGTGACAAGCATTGTTTCCTTGATGACCAGCGGAGTAACCGGACAAGCGTTTGCTCAACTACGGCAGCCGCAGGAGACGGTCGCCGGCGGTGTTGCGGGAGCAATTATCGGCGGTATCGTTGGACATCAAAATGATGAGACTGCTGAAGGCGTGGCCATTGGAAGCGTCGTTGGTGCGATTACGGGCAATTTACTTGGCCAGTCCAAGGATCGTCAAATTCAAGACCGGTATCAATACGAACAGGCAGTGCTGCAACAGCAACAGCGTATTCGGTACCAACAGCAGCAACAGTTTCAGCGTGCCGTTTCGATCGACGATGCGATTACGCTCTCGCAAAGCGGAGTCGGACCGCAGTTGATTCTCAATCAGATTCAGGCCAACGGTGTTCAACAAGAGATCGGCGTTCCTGAGATCATTGCAATGTCTCAAAACGGCGTCAGCGAGGTCG
>CAYTPS010000089.1:0-14538 GCA_964439245.1 uncultured Pirellulaceae bacterium
TCAAATTGTCAGCAATTATTAATAATTGTCATCGGGCTGTTGCGGTGAAAGCTTTCATCGGACATTGTTTCCACTAAAATGACACATTAATTCCCACCAACAGGATCAGTCACCCTCCACGGGCAATGACTCGCTGATCTAGCTTAATCTAATTTGATCACCGGATTGCGAGTAGCCTTAACGAGGTTACTCACCGGAAGTTAACCAGAATACACCAGGGGTCAACCAAACGATGGCGGACCAGAGCGCCAAGAGCTTCCTTAATCTTCTCAATCGAAGCGGCATTGTTGTCGAAGACCGGTTGAAGCGTGCGCTGAAAGAATTGGCCGCGAAGCAAAAAGAAGAAGGAGGCGCTAAGGTATCGACTGAATTACTGGCGACTCATCTGGTCGACGCCGGTTTGATCACCGACTGGCATGTCGAGAAACTGCGTAGCGGAAAATACAAAGGATTCTTTCTGGGCAAGTTCAAACTGCTTGCGCACTTAGGCACTGGTGGCATGAGCAGCGTTTACCTTGCTGAGCACAGAATCTCAGGAAAGAAACGCGCTATCAAGGTCCTGCCGAAAAAACGGGTTTCCGACAAAAGTTATCTCGACCGTTTTTACCTCGAGGGCCGTGCAGCGGCGGCGTTGAACCACCCAAACGTTGTGCGCATCTACGACATTTGCAACGATGCAGATACACATTTCATGGTGATGGAGTACGTCAAGGGACGAGACCTCTATGAGACTGTGAAAGCAATTGGGACTTTGGATTTTGGAGAAGCGGCTGATTTGGTCGCGCAGGCAGCCAAGGGATTGTCCCACGCCCATGAGAAAGGCTTGGTGCATCGCGACATCAAGCCTGCCAACCTGTTGCTGACTGATGGAGGAGAAATCAAGATTCTCGATCTTGGTCTAGCGCTGTTTCAGGAAGATGAAACCGAATCGTTGACGGTTCTGCATAACGAGAAGGTGATGGGCACGGCAGATTACCTTTCGCCCGAGCAGGCGATTAACAGCCATGAAGTTGACCATCGTGCCGACATCTACTCTTTGGGTTGCACTCTTTACTATCTGTTGACTGGCAAACCGCCGTTCTCCGAAGGCACACTGGCCCAACGCATTGCAAAACATCAAACGGCCGAACCGCCGGCGCTGGCGGATCAATGCCCGGATTGTCCTGAGGAATTAGTTGCGATCTGCAACAAGATGATGCGTAAAGCACCCGAAGAGCGATACGCTGATTGCAGTAAGTTGGCGGATGTTTTGCAACATTTTTCTGCCAACCTTGTTAGCGCCGTTGGCACTAGCAAGAGGCTTCATAAGGCGATGGTCGGTGGTGAGGAAGAACCCGTTGGTTCTGCAATTCCGTTGGCCACTCCCGATGTGTCTGATGCCGGGCAAACGTTGAGCGAAGCCAAATCGCCAACAGATGAAATCGCAGTTGCTGAAACCGTTGCGACCGGAGAAGCCGACGACCAGTCGGTGTCGCCCTTCGCGATCGAGACTTCGGCGGTGCCAGACGCTCCGAACGCATCGGTCTCTTCGGTAATTCTGACTCGGTCGAAACCCTCGGCCAGCAAGACGGTTGCTCCCAAGATTCGGGCCCGACGTAGAAAAAAGCCACCTGCGTGGCTGGCTCCGGCGATCATCGGAGGGATGCTGCTGCTACTTTTGGCGGTACTAGTATTGTTAACCAGGAATCTCTGATTCCCCTTTCTCAAGTAATGTGGATGCTTAACGGCGAAACAACCATGCGACGACTATTTTTGCTGCTACTGATTTCGCTGACAGTTTCTATTGGCTTGCCGGTCAATATTGCGCTTGGTCAGTCAGAAACCAAGGCGGCGACCGACAGTGTGGGCTCTCAAACCGCCGGCAACTTGCGAGATCAAGTCAAGCAATGGCAGAAGTCGATTCGAGATGCGGGCAAGCTATTCAAGGACGATCAGCTCGAACAGAGTGCGGAGCTGATTAACGCAGTCCAAAATGGTGTCCTGAACGCTGCTCAAGGGGCAGACAAAAAACAGATTAGAGCACTCAAGCCCGTCTATTCAAAACTGGCTAGAGCGCACAAATTGCTAACGGGAAAAGGCGTGAAGTTACCCGCGCTGCCGCCGTTGCCAGACCCCGCAGCACCTGCTTCAGTAGCGCAGGTTAGCTTTGTCGGGCAGATCGCTCCAATGATTGTCAGCAAGTGTGGTAACTGTCACGTCAACCAAGAACGTGGTGGTTTCAGCGCCGCTAGTTTCATGGCGCTGGACCAGAGTGCAATGATTGCCTACGGGTTGCCTGACCAAAGTCGAATCGTCGAGGTGATCGAGAACGGCGAAATGCCCAAGGGAAATTTGAAGGTGGAACCCGAGGAATTGAGGCTACTCAAGACGTGGGTAGCCCAGGGAGCAAATTTCGATGGCGATAACCCTAGTGCCTCGCTGGCTTCCTACCGCCCGGCGATGCCGAAACCAGAAAAGGCACCAGCGATAGATGTGGCGTCCATGGCGCTGACGGGAAAAGAGACAATTTCTTTCGCAGTGGACGTGGCGCCGATACTTTTGGATAACTGTGCCGAGTGCCATATCGCCGCCCGCCCAAGCGGTGGCTTTAACATGGCAAGTCTGGCTTCTCTAGTACGGGGCGGCGATGGAGGAGCCGTGCTCGAGCCCAGTGATAGCGCCACAAGTGAGATTGTTTTACGGTTGAAGGGCGAAGGACGCGATGTCATGCCGCCCAATGGGAAACTGAATAATGAACTGATTGAGAAGGTTGCAAAATGGATCGATGAGGGAGCTCGATTCGAGCCTGTCGATTTCTCCTACCCGTTGAATGTGGTTGCCAGAAAAGGGCTGGCTAATTCGATGGATCACGATCAGATGACCGCCGCTCGTGAAAGTGCGTCGAGGAAACTATGGAAACTGGCCTATGCGAATCTCCCCGCCAGCGAGACGACAACGGACAACTTTTTGGTTTTTGGGACAGGATCTGAAGCTCGTTTGGCTGACATTGGTCGGCAAGCCGAGTCACTTGCAAGTAGAACGGCCTCTGTTTTGAAGTCTCAAGATGGCGAGCCATTCACGAAAGGCAAGGTTGGTTTGTTCGTCGTGGACAAGCGGTATGATTTTTCCGAATTTGGAAAAATGGTCGAGAAGCGTCAGTTCTCGAGGTCGATCAGCAGCTCATGGAATGCCGACGGTGCGGAGGCCTACATTGTTTTGTTGGCCCCGTTTTCGAGCGCAGAGAGTGCCTATGAGTTAACGCTCGCTCGTGATCTTGCGGCGGTTCATGTTTCAGAATGGAATCCAACGATTCCGCGCTGGTTTGCCGACGGGATGGCGTATTGGACCGTGGCGAAAATGTTCAAACGAAACAAGGCATTGGCAAATCTGGACCAGAGTGCTGACGCTGCGGTATCCCAGATGCAGAAGCCGGACGATTTTATCAGAGGAAGAATATCTGCTGATCAAGCTGCGCTCGTCGGTTACCAATTTGTTAGTTCATTGCAGTCTAACAGCCGTTCGTTCAAACGCCTGCTTAAGGCGTTGAGACAACAGGAAGGTTTCGACCAAGCGTTTGAGCAGTCCTATGGGATCTCGCCGAAAGAGTTCTTTGGTAAGGCCGCCGGCAACAAGAAATGGTAACCAAACGCTAAACGCTGCGGCGGTAGTGGCGCATGTTCATGAAAAAAGCCAACCCAGTTTTGGGTTGGCTTAAGTGTTCCAATCTCGATGTAGCCCGCTAGTCCTTTTTCAAAGGCTCTTTGCGTTCGGTGATGTTTTCACACTCTTCGGCCTTCTCTGCGTTGAGCTGAACGAAGCTTGACCATTCCTCTGGAACTTCATCTTCGTGGAAGATCGCTTCGACCGGGCATTCGGGAACGCACGCTTCGCAATCAATACACTCGTCGGGGTGAATGTACAGCATCTTTTCGCCTTCGTAGAAACATTCCACTGGGCAGACGACGACGCAGTCAGTGTAACGGCATCCGTCACATGGTTGGGCTACTACATGAGTCATTGAAAAAAATCTCCTGATGGCAAACATGTGACCCAAAGGTCTTCTGCCGTTGTTGATGTCTATCTAAATGAGATAGCCCCAAGAGCAACACAAGCCTTCAAGGCTCGTAAAAGCATAGGTGACACTATCATCAAAGTTTCACAAAATCCTAGGTTTCACCAGATACCGTGTCAACTAGCGCCGGGTAACGCGAAAAGGCCGATTCTGGGAATTTGGCGTTCGTATCAGTGGTGTTTACACGCACGCACTACTATTTATCGGAAGCCGATTGGTGTGAAGTCCAGCGAAAAACGTACATAGCGATCATGATGAGGTTGCTCGGGGCCAGGGAATTACCGGTCGCCCACTGGCGGATTCAAGGACCTAAAAGGGCTCCTGTTCAGTGCCGGGCATGGTATCCAGCAGGCTGCCGATTACCTCTTCAAGTTCGTTTTGGTCACCCTCGGTGAACCCCATGCTGGCGTGCGCGATCAACCCGTCCGGGCCAATTACAAAGGTGCGGGGAATGGACTCTGTTGCGAATTTTGAAAAGAAGAACCTCTCCGGATCGACCGCGGCAGGAAATGTGTATCCCTTATTGTTGAGGAAATCTCTTACTTCTTTTTCGGTCTCTTCACGACTGATCACCAACATTTGAAACCGGTCGTCGCGTTTGCGAGATTGCCACATCGTTTGTAGGTGTGGTAACTCGTTCAAACAAGGTCCGCACCAAGTCGCAAAGAAAGAAACGACTAAAACCCTGTTTGGTTGGGGAACGTCAAGCGTCTCTCCCGAGAGTGTTTTCAAGCTAAATTTCGGTGAGGGATCTCCAAGCTTGACCAGCGTTGTTTCGGATAATCTTTTTGCGCGTGAGGCAGCGTGTTGCGCCTCCACTTCGCTGCCCACAAGAGGCATCCAAACATACCAAACGCTACAGTAAGTTGCCGCGATCATTATCAGAACTGCCAAAAGGGAAATCCCAAGTCTTTTTGCGAGTCGCAGGCGGTGATCGGTTTTCCAGTTTATGCAAAGCACTACCAGCGAAACAAACGCGAAGAGAAGGAAGATCACAGTCGCGAAGTACATCGCGTAGATGATGTATAGAATGACGTCAGTCATTGAAGTTCCGATAGCAACGAGGGATGTTGGTTCAGGATGTCTTCAATTGAACCGCTGAATTTCTCTTTCACTCAGATTGGCCCTGTCGCCCGGGATAGGTGACCGGGCGAAAGTCGTTGCGATAGGGCTGCTGCACAGGAGTAAACTGCCCCACAGGAAGTTGGCTGGGTGGACGAGCTGACGTCGCAACATCGGGCGCGAGATTGATGCGTTCTACATCCCCAGGATCAGGCATCTGCCACATCAGTTGTGGGTCGCCAAAGAGGCTGTTTATCTTGTAGCGGTCGGTTGTGACAAGCATCGTGATTTCTTGCCCGTTTTGAAATAGATGTAACTCAATCTTGTGGGGCAAGCTAATGTTATGTTGCGGGTAGAACACGTGTTGGCTTGAATTTGTGAACGCGACGAGTTGACCCTGCTGGTCGTAGAGCGATTGTTGCTCAATGATTCCGCGACGCGCATCAAAGACAGTTACGCGGTACTGTTTGCCGTCGGCGCGCAGGCGACTGCTGATCATTTGCATACGCCCACCGGGTTGAGGCGTTGGTTGCGAGTGGGACTCGTAATTGGAAAAGTCAACAAGACCAAGAGCCTCGATCAGCCACTCAGGTTCCAAAGGAACTGCCTTGCGGATTGTCGATGTCGATTGCCGAAAGCTATCGTGGTGAGCCCACATCAAAGTTGGAGACTGTCCGGGAAGCGCAGCACGCGTCCAAATCCAAAACAGCTCGTCGTTGCTTCCCACATCGACGCCCATTTCGTTCATTCCCAAAACCCCCGCCTTAAGACGCATGCGGTTGGGGCGCTCAATTTGAATTGAGCCTCGTAGCTTAGGCGTGCCAGTCATACTTACAACAATGCGAGCGTCGAGCTGTTTGACATTCGCAGTGTGACGGAGCATCCATGTGAGAAATTGTTGCTGGTTGGGCGGGAAGTTAAAGGCCAGCGGGATTTGGTTGGCTGGGCTGGGCTTTGGGGCGAAGCTGTTTCTTAGATTTCGCAACCACTGACCGCTCGCGTCGTCTGCGCTGGTAAGCAACAAGCAGAACGCCACCAGTAGGATTACCCCTAGCCGCCACCCGAGAAATTTCGAAATGGTACAGTGGTCGTTGCGTATCGGTTTGTTGTGAATCTGTTTCAAATTGATTTTCTGTTGAAGGAATTAGCTTGAGCGGCTCGAATTGAATCCAATCGAGTCGTGAAAACTACTCTTGCTCAGTTACCGGGAGATCCGAAAACAGTTGTTCCTCAAGTTGTTTTTGAATTGCATCGATTCGTTCTTCGTTAATTTCGGGTTCGCGTAACCTGTATTGCTGATTGGTTTTTTTATTGACCAGACACAAAACGTATTGATCAGTATCGTGATCCTGCCGCGCGAGAAGACGTTTTTGCATCAATAACAGCGCCATCACCCAAGCCGTTTCGTTCAGTTCGGCGTCTTCTTCGCTTTGACGCGCGTACAACGAATCGAACCAAGCGATCAGAACGTGGTTAGGCGCCCAATAAACCGTTCCCGAATCCAAGTCCGGTACACGTTGCTTCCACCATCCGATCAGCGATTGTTCCTCGGTACTGTCTTCGGATTTGAGTTCGTGTGTTGACGGTTGTTCTTGATTTTCTTTTTGACTCCACGGGCTCTTTTCCCACGCTTCGCAGGAGTATTCCTTGCGGACTGCTCCAGAAGATGTCTCGATCAGGGCAGAGTAAAAAAAATCTCCCGGTCCAAAAAGCTGTTCGGTTACGCAGCACTTCCGCGATCCACGCTTTACGTCAAACTGCTGCATGCATCTCCTTCATCGGCTATTCAACGAGGTTTTTAACTTTGCGTGGCAAGATGGGAGGTTTGGGGTGTCTTCGTCGACTTCTTTACACTTGTTCGCGATAGTAGCGAATTCAACTGGCGTACTCAATAGGATTTGCCGATGAGGTTAAGCAAACCGACTGTGAGAATTGAGTGGGCTGGGCTAGCAGTGTTGATTCGGTAATATCTGACGTTGGCACAGTGCGAAAAATTGTTCATAACTCGTGCCCGTCCTTTCACCTGCTTTCCAACCTTAACTAAAGGCTCGGTCTGGTGTGCTTTCCAGCTTTTGTTTTGGGATGCAACATGAAGCTGAGAGGTACTTGTTTTACAACTTTGTGCGGCTCTTTGCGTTTAGAGCCAAGTCCACAATGACATCACCTAGTTTTTTCCCAAGAAACTCAATTGTGTACGGAGGCTTGTCAAAATGCCCGTTAACTCGAAAAGAACAGCTATGAAAAAGTCACGCAAGAAGAATTCATCTCCCAAGCCTCGTCGGTCTAGAAATAGAGGGCAAGATTACGCAACGCTAGAAGATAGAAAAATGTTGGCCGTTACGTCTGGCTTTACTGCTAGTTCAGGCATTTTGACAGTCAATCTTGGGGCCGCTAACGATGCCGCGCAGATCGATGTGGTCGGAGGCAATGTGTTGGTTAACGGCTCGCAAGTTGGATCCGGTACTGCTGCAAGCGCCGTGGACCAGATCGTGGTATCCGGAACGACTGCTGCCAATCAAGACGTGACCTTCATAGGTGATTTGTCCAATGCCGGATTGAGTAGTGTCAGCATCGCGAATGTGGATGATGTGGCCTTCAATGGGGACTTGAGCGTCAGCGGAGCTTTGAGTGTCAATGCTGGTGGAAACATCTCTGACGCGGACAATACCGATATAATCGTCGGTGGCGTAGGCAGTTTCACCGCAGCTAATGTAACGCTCGGTGGCTCCACTAACGAGACTCGGTTCCAACAGACTTCGTTCAACGCCAGTGGTGCCGTTGATCTTCAGGAGGACGACAACACTGTCTTAGGAAGTGTAAACGCCGCCACTGTCCGATTGGAATCCAATGGACGAATTCTCGATGGATTCACTACGCAAATTAATGTTGGTGGACTGGCCCAGTTGCTTGGCAATGCAGGCGTTCGACTTGGCGACAACGGTGCTGACGTGTTTAACGCTGGAGCAGTCCATTTCCGATCTAATGGCCAGGTTTCTATTAATGAAGATTCTGCCACGAACATTATCAATTCAAACACGGCTCGCTCGATGAATTTGCGTTCGTTGGGTGCAATTACTGACGACGACAATGCAACGATCAATGTCCAATTCCAATCGGGATTTGAAGCAGAAAGTGTTCGCATTGGTGACACCGCTACGGATGAATTTAACTCGAATTCGATCTACTTCTTTACTTCAGGGCGTTTTGATCTAACCGAAGATTCGGACACGCTGATCATTGAAGAAAAGAACGAGGCTCTAGCTTTGAGTCTGACATCGACAGGGCAGATTGCCGATGAAGAAAATGCGCGTGTAACAGTTACTAATCTAGCCGAATTTGACGCGCAAAGTGCGGTCATTGGAGATCGTCCCACGGACTTCTTCACGGCTGGCTCAATCCAGTTCAACACGGTCGATGAATTCAGACTAACCGAGAACGATGACACAAACATCCTGGGGACCAACCGCGCCAACAACTCGATCATCACTTCCGTCGGAAATCTTTCCAACAGTAGCAATGCTGACATTGTGGTCACCACGAATGCTTCGTTCCGTGGGAATTCAATTAATGTCGGTAACCAGTCCGGCGACAACGCTCAGTTTGGAAGTTTAACTTTCATCACACCAAATGTACCGATTGCCAATGCACCATCAGGGTTTGCCTCGGTCAATATCTCTGAAGACGATTCCACACAGTTTGGTGGTAACAGCACGGCGGGAACGGCAGCTCAAAACGGCATCCCAGCAATTCCTGGCAACGTCCGAATTACATCTGCTGAAGGGATCGTTGATGGATCGAATTCCTCGGTCAACGTGACGGGTAACATGAACCTAACCACCGGCAACAACGGCAACATCACCCTCGGCGATTCTGGAACTTCTGGAGCAGGTGTGCCCTTTGATGCAACCTTCAATACAGGTTCACTGACGATCAATACCGATGGAACGGGTAACGCCCGAATCTATGAGGACAGTGACATTTTCTTGGTTGGCAGTAGTCAAGTTAACAGCTTGACGTTGGACGCTGATGATGGCCAAGCAAACATCACCGACTCCGCCACGGCCAACATCAACGTTAACTTCAACCTGAATGTGCGTGGACAATTTGTTAACTTGGGAACGGCTGTTGATGTCAACAGCGTCCCAACGGACACTTTGAACTTTAACACTTTGACGTTCAATACGTCTGGCAATACAAACATTTCGGCTGATAAAGGGTTCTTCCTGGTTGGCACGAGTACCGCCGACAACCTGACCTTGGCGTCGACAGGAAATATCCTCGATTCGTCACCAACTGGTGGAACTCCAGCTTCAACGACCGTCCAGACCAGCGCTAACTTCATCACTCCATTGGATGCGATTATTGGAGAGTCTGGTGCAGACTTCTTCACCATCGTGAGCGGTAACGCACCGGGTGTGGGTAATGTCGATGGCACGGCTAACGTTGTGGTCAGCTAAACCGATTCAGTACGGTTACAGAGATTAGAAAAGCAAAACACGCTCGGAAACGAGCGTGTTTTTTCTTTGGTACTCAGCCGATCATTTTTGTGTAGCCGAGGGTCTCATGGAAACGGAAGTTGGCTACAATTCATTTTTATGCCGAGCAGTGGTTGCCGGTTTGTCGACTGACGTTTGAATCGCTTGCCAGAATGTTGCCGTGAAACTGACCTTTCTTTCTCGAGTCAAATCGCTCTGCAATCTTTACGCCAAGAAGACTGATGAAGAGTTGCGGGACATCGCCTTGGATCTTGGTTTTGAGTCACGCCAATACGACACTGTGACGCGCCTTGTAGATCGCAGTTTCGCGCTTGTTAAAGAAATGTCTCGCCGCAAGTTGTGCATGGAGCACTACGACGTTCAGTTGATCGGTGGTCGCGCGATGTGTCAGGGCCATGTTGCCGAGATGCGTACGGGCGAAGGAAAAACGCTGACGGCGACCCTTCCGATGTTTGCTTATTCTCTTTCGGGACGCGGCGCGTTGTTGGCAACAACCAATGACTACCTTGCAAAACGCGATGCCGAACAGATGCAGCATGTATACCGCGCGTTGGGCAAAACCGTTGGTGTGATTCAATCCGATATGTCGCGCGAACAGCGCCGCGCCTCTTATAACTGCGACATCACCTACGGAACGATGAAAGAGTTTGGTTTTGATTTTCTCAGAGATCATTCTTACGAACGACAACTCAAAGAGCAGGGAGCCCACAGTGGGCATCAAGCTGCCATGGAGCGTGCAGAATTGACTGCCGTCCATCGTAAGCCAAATTTTCTTCTTATCGATGAAGCGGACAGTATTCTGATTGATGATGCCCGCACGCCGCTGATTATTTCTGCCGCCGAAGATGGGGCGACTGTTGAGCAACAGAAAGAACTTTATCGCTGGACCGCCAAAGCTGCAGAAGAATTTGTCGAGGATGAAGATTATTGGTATGACCGTGAGAAACGCCGAGTCGATTTGACTCCCGAGGGAATGGCGCTTGTCAGAAAGATCCGCAAACCTGATTCTTTGGCCGGGATCGGTCTGTTGGAAATGTATGACTTCATGGAGCGCGGAGTTCAAGTCGCCCGAGACTTTAAGAAAGACCGTGACTACGTGATTCGCGAGGGCGAGATCGTCATCGTTGATGAATCGACAGGCCGTATCGCCGAAGGACGCCGTTGGAGCCGTGGCATTCACCAAGCCATTGAAGCCCGCGAGTCTGTTGAGCTGACAATGGACACAGAGACGCAGGCCAAGATCACGGTTCAGTCATTGGTCAGCCGTTTTCCACATGTCAGTGGAATGACGGGAACGGCATGGAGTTCTCGAAAGGAGTTCAAGAAAATCTATCAGATGCCCGTCAGCGTTATTCCAACCAACCGACCGCCGAAACGGCGAGAGCTCCCCATAAAATATTTGCCAACTGAAGCCGAGAAATGGCAACAGATCGTTCAAGACGTGATTGAGCTTCATAGTCAGGGGCGGCCAATTTTGGTAGGGACGCGCTCGATCGCCAAATCGGAAATTTTGGCGAGGCATCTTGTCGAGGCCGAAGTTCCGCACGAGGTATTGAATGCTCGTCAGATCGAACGCGAGGCGGAAATTGTGGAGGCCGCCGGTGTGAAGGGACGCGTCACCGTGGCGACGAATATGGCGGGACGTGGTACGGACATCAAGATCACAGATGAAGTCAAGGAACTTGGTGGCTTGCACGTCATCGGAACTGAGTTGCACGAGTCTAGTCGGATTGACCAACAGTTGTTTGGCCGCTGTGGTCGTCAGGGCGATCCGGGGACGGTTCAGCAGTATTTGTCCGCCGAGGATCAGTTGTTGGAGGCGGCGTTTGGGCTGCCGACTGCCACCAAGTACCGTAAGCAAGCCAAGAGTCGAAGTAGGAGTTACTGGATTAGTTTGTTTAAAAAGGCTCAGCAAAAAGTTGAGAGCCAGCACTATCGAGCACGGAAAATCCTCATGTTCAGTGAAAAGCAACTGGCTAAATCCCAACGAGAGATGGGGCTGGACCCCATTCTGGATAACTACGAGTGATCCTGTTGCGTGGGTTTGGTCCGATTGTTACCCCAATGCGGACCGGTCAGAACGACAATAGCGGCAGTTTGAAGTTTCAAACAGACTTCGTGCGACATATACTGATAATAGCGAAGGCCTTCGGGCGTTGTATAGTTCGATCTCTCACCTCTGAGCGTTTTGTCGCATGTCTACCGGCCAACAGCAAGCCAACACCGAAAAACTCAAAGATGAGGTCCGTCAAGCGGTCCGAGGTCTAGCAGAATTTAGTCGAACTGCCGACAACTATGGTCAGTTCTGTGAAAGAGTTCTAAATGATATCGTCCGTATCACCGGAGCTCACGGCGCGCTTTTGTGGGAGATGAAGCAACCCAACAGTCCCCCTGCCCTTTCGGGGTTTTCCGGTCAGGCTCCGGATGATCACGCGCGAGCGATCCTCTCGCCTGGGAACGAGAGCCATACACGCATGCTAATGGAGGTGATTGGCAAAAAGCAGCCTGTTGGCATTTCCTCTGATGCGTTCACTGGTCCCGTGGATGCGGAAGCCCCTGACAACGCAATGCCGTTTCTGATGCTCTTCGCGCCAGTGGTTAATCGAAAGCAAGATTGCTATGGAACATTGGAGTTAATTCAGCGCGGCAACATTGGGAAATCCGCTCAAGAAGGTTACCTGCGGTTCCTGTCGCAGATTGCTCAGTTGTTTCAGCGCTGGCACGAGCATCGTGATTTGAATCAGCTATCGGCATCGGCCGACAAGTGGAGTCATAAAGTTGACTTCATTAATGAAATACATCAGTCGATCGATACCAAAGAAACGGCCTACGCGATCGCCAATGAAGCTCGCCGGTTGCTCAAGGCTGATCGAGTCAGCGTTGGCAAATGGAATGGGCGCCGCTGTAAGGTGATTGCCATAAGTAGTCAGGATCGCTTCGACAACCGCGCCAACGTCGTCCGCAAACTATCCAAAGTCGCAACATCGAGCGTGGCCGCGGATACCAAGTTTTGGATAACGGGCGATACCGATGGGATTGCACCAGAAGTGGCGCGAAAGATCAACGATTACTTGGACGAATCGAACTGTCGTACCTTTGCTGTCATCCCGTTAGTAAAACGGCCGGATGATGCGCCCAATCTAGAACAGAAAAAGCGTCGCCGTGAAAAACTTGTGAAACTTGGCGCTTTGATTGTGGAGTATTTCGACGCCGACGTCACCGAGGATCAAATCGCCGACGATTGTGGTTTGATCGTAAACCAATCTCAACTGGCGTTGCACAACGCGAAGCGGCACAACGAGATTTTCTTGGCTCCTGTGTGGAAGAAGCTTGGATGGTTGCAGACGTTTCTCTTTCGCGATCACTTTGCCAAAACCATGACGGGCTTGACGGCGCTTGCTGCTCTTGTGCTGTGCATGATTTTCTTGCCAGTTGAACTGAAAATGAACGTTGATGGCGTGATGCATCCCAAAGTTCGCCAAAATATTTATGCCCAGACTCAGGGGACTGTTGACGACATCTTTATTGAAGAAGACAGCGTTGTCGAAAAAGGTGCTCCTCTGTTGAAGCTGCGAAACGTCGACTTGGAAGTACAGATCAATCAAACCGACAACCAATTACTGACTCTGAAGTCACAAATGGATGGGTTGGAGTATCAGTTGAGCGCCGGTCGAAGAGGCGATAAGGAGCCCGATCGAAGAATGGACGCCGACGCTCAGTTGGAAATGTTGACCGAGCAGATGGCCTCGCAAAAACGTTTGAAGAAGCTACTTGAGAAAAAGAAGTCGATGTTGGAGGTCAACGCGCCAATTGATGGCAGCGTAATTACCCGTGACCCGAAGCGATTGAAAGATTATCCCGTTAGTCCCAGCCAAAGACTCCTTACGATCAGTAAGTTGGATGGTCCTTGGGAACTGGAAATTCAAATTCCTCAACACAAAATTGGCTACATCGATAATGCGATTCGCGAGGCCGAGGAAAAGGCAAAAGATAATGGTAAGGCCCAACCCCTCGAGGTGACCTATTTCGTTACCGCCAATCCTAACGTGACTCTCAAGGGGGAACTGATTCGAATCACTGATCGCACGTTTCCGGATGACCAAGGAGTACCACACTATCGCGGCGTGGTGCGAGCACTTGATGTTGAAAATCTGGAGAAGCTGCGCCCCGGGGCAGGCGTGACGGCCAGTGTTTTTTGCGGCAAACGTTCGTTGGGCTTTCGCTGTTTCTACCAAGTCTGGGATTGGGTGCGTACGACGTTGATTTTCTAAACCTTTAAATGCACCTTAGTACGCTTGATGTCTGTCGCCATTCCACCACCGGACAAATCCCAATACACCGGCACACCGGTACGGATGAAGATGCGGCCCGACTTGACGTTTGATTCTCAGACTTACCAAGGCGTAGAATTCTGGGTGGTGAAAGAACCGCTGGGGCAAAAGTACTTCCAATTTCCTCCAAGCGTGTTTTATCTGTTGCAACAACTCGATGGCCATCAGACCATTGATGAACTTCAAGATAAGTACCACAAGAAATTTGCGCCTAAACGGATTACTCGCCAAGACTTACAACAATTACTGACTCGTTTTCACAACGACGCATTGGTGACATCGGACGTCAGCGGCCAAGGCATTGAGTTGCTCAAACGCGGTGAGAAGAACAATCGGATGGAGCGTTTCCAAACGCTCTCGAACATCCTTGCGATTCGCTATCGTGGTTTCGACCCGGAAGTGATCCTGAATTGGCTTAACCGCTGGTTTTGGTGGGTTTTCACGTTTCCGTGTGTCTGCTTCGTGGCGGTGGCTGCATCGATTGCAATGCTGAGCGTTTTAGTCAATTGGACTGCATTTCAAAGTCGCTTGCCGGGGTTTGAGGCGTTCTTCGATCCACATCAGTGGTATCTGTTAGTTGCCGTATTGTGCGTCACGA
>CAYTPS010000090.1:0-14414 GCA_964439245.1 uncultured Pirellulaceae bacterium
TCGGTGAAACCTGAACGGGGGAAATTCGTTTGGAAATAGCTAAAAACGTCTCTCGGGAGGCCCCACGGTCAATTTCCACCTCGGAAAGATCATTTTTGTCACCGATGGACGGGATTGAGCCCAAGGGCATCGTGCGACTCACGGAGTGACGTCCGCGGCAGTGTTTACGAGGCATTTCTCAGGTACGAAGCTTCAAAATGAGTGCGCTGTCGTCGTCATCTTCGCGACACTCGGGAGTAAGAACCGACTTGAGACAAGTGATCTGGAAGGATCACCGCCAAATCATTCTGGACACTATCGAGCTGTATGGCGTCGGCTAAGGGGCACCAATTAACCTGAATTCATTGGCGCCGCCTGAAGTGGGTGGGGCTCGTGTACGCTGCCGTTGGCTCTCAAATTGACTTTATCGCCTTTCCGATTCTAACTTTTGGCATAGAAAATGCTTGGTGGGGGAGATCTCTGACTTTGCTCAGTTTTGCTCAGAATAGGATTGAAATTGCCTGCCAATCGAAAACCTGTCGGGTGATATTCAAACTAAAATGAGAGTCTCCTTTCCAACTAGCAGCTTCCCTACTTCTTCTTGAGGATTCCTGTGAGCCGCAAATCATTTTCCAGCCAACGTTACCATCGCCTTGAAGGCCGCCGCCTTCTGGCCGGTATTGATCTCAATCTAGACAACGGTGAATTAACCGTCAGAGGCACCTCGGGTGACGACATTATTCAATTGAGAGGAAGCACCGATTTTCAAAGCTTCACCGTGACCATTAATCAAGAGGTAACCGGCACCTATGACTATGCAGAGATTTCAAAGCTGACGGTCTTTGCATTGAACGGCGATGACAACGTGACAAATACATTGTTGATGGACACCATCGTCTATGGAGGCGCTGGAGAAGACATCATCGAGGGAGGATATAGAGACGATTTGCTGTTCGGTGGTCCGGGCGCTGACATAATATTCGGGCGAAACGGTAACGATGAGATACGCGGCTACCTTGGCGACGACTCTTTAAACGGTGGCAATGGCATGGATTCCCTATTTGGCGACAGTGGGGATGATGTACTTCTCGGAGGGGGCGACGACGACCGATTATTTGGCGGCACCGACTCAGATTCCTTGGAAGGCGGCGCGGGCGACGACAGCCTATTCGGCGGCGTCGGTGATGACTTTATGCTTGGCAATGCTGGCGTCGACTTTCTTCACGGTAGCACTGGAGACGACGCCCTTTATGGAGATGCTGGCGCTGACCGACTCGTCGCCGGTGAGGGAGATGATTTCCTGGCAGGAGGCGACGGAGATGATTCTTTACTGGGACAAGGTGGCGGCGACACGTTGATTGGAGACGCTGGCGACGATCGAATCGCCGGCAACAATGGTAACGATGTCATCAATGGCAACGAGGGCAATGACCGGATCCTGGCGGGTGATGGAAACGACCAAGTCAACGGCGGTGCCGGCGATGATTCCATTTTCGGTAACAATGGTATGAATATTCTCAATGGCAACAGCGGGAACGATACCATTTATGGTGGTCAAGCCGACGATACGATCAGCGGGGGATCTGGAGGCGATTCCCTTTTTGGAACTGGGGGAAACAATGAAATTAATGGCGACGATGGCGATGATCTGATCATAGGAGGTGCGGGCCGTGATCGGATCCATGGTGATGATGGAAATGATCGTTTGGAAGGCAGAGGAGGAAACGACAGCATCTACGGTAGCTCTGGTGAGGACACCATTTTGGGCGGAGACGGCGACGACCAACTGTTTGGTGGCCGCGATACCGATAGGGTCTTAGGCGGCGCCGGCAGTGACCTTGTTTCTGGAGGATTATCGGGCAACGACCAACTGTTAGGTGGTTCGGGGGATGACCGGTTCTTCGCAGGTGACGGTATTGACCGGATTGAAGGTGGAGGAGATTCGGATGTAATCTTCCTCGACGGCCTACAACGCGAGTTTTCTTTCTCACGCTCCGATGCAGAGACGGTGCGTATCTTGGACCTTCGAGATCAAGAAGAGATATTCCAATTCACGCGGGAAGGCACCAACTTTATTGTTGATGTTGAAGAGGTCATCTTTAGCGACGAAGAGGACAGAAGCAGACGCCCTCTTGAGGATTTGCTGAGCTAGACGGGCTGAAGGCGCCAAGCAACGTTGTTACAACTAAGCGCCCGCCCTGCTCTTCTGTTCTCGCATTTTAAGTTAATTGCAAGAATGCCCATCGCCCTATGCGGTCATGCCGCCATCAACCGTCAGCACTTGGCCGGTGATGTAGCTGGCCGCCGGACTGGCAAGGAACAGCACGCAAGCCGATACGTCATCTGGATGACCGATGCGATTGGCAGGAATCTGTTTTTTGACTTCGCCAAGAATCGCATCGCCCAGCTTCGCTGTCATTTCGCTTTCGATGAAGCCCGGACAGATTGCATTGACAGTGACCAAACGCTTGGCCAATTCACGAGAGAGCGAACGCGTCATCCCGATCACGCCGGCTTTTGAAGCCGAGTAATTAGTCTGACCGGCATTGCCTTTGATGCCGCTGACGCTGGAGATATTGATAATGCGACTTTGACGCTTGCGCTGTCGCATCATCAGTTTGGCTGCCGCTCGAGCAAACAAGAACGTGCCCCGCAAGTTGATGTTGATCACGTCGTCCCATTGCTCATCCGTCATCACTGGCATCAATGTGTCGCGCGTGATCCCCGCATTGTTAACGACGATGTCAACACTTCCCCACTCGTTGTTGACTTTATCGACGATCGCATCGACCGTTTCTGTCTTGCTCACGTCACCCGCCATTACTTCACCATCACCACCGGCCGCCTTAATCAGCTCAAGCGTTTCGGCAAGTTTGGTTTCGTTACGGGCCACGCACGCGACCTTCGCACCATTGGCAGCCAATGCGACTGCGATGTGTCTTCCGAGGCCTTGTGAGGCGCCCGTGACGATAGCGTTTTGCCCGGATAGATCGACTTTCAGTGATTCAAGACTCATGCTTATTTCTTTTCGGTGTTCGGTGTGATTTTTTAGGTGTTCGTTGTTCGGCTTAGGGGCAGCTTAACCCAGCACTGGTTCGCAAGGGATCTTGCGTTTGATGCGTTTGAGTAGTGAGGTCAGCACGCGGCCGACACCAATTTCGTAGAATTGGTCAAAGCCTTCCTCTAACATCAGGTCCATCGTGGCGTTCCACTGAACACTCTGGCAGACTTGACGTGGGAGTAAGTCCTTAAATTCCTCGGGGCTCTGATGTGGTTTTGCATCGACGTTGGAGTAGACCGGGATTTTGGTGGCTTGGAAATCGACGCCATCAAGTGCCGTTTGCAGTTTGCCTACCGCCGATTCCATCAACGGAGTGTGAAACGCTCCAGCGACCGAAAGGGGAACGGTCTTCATAGCCCCAGCGGCCAACGCAATCGCGTCGACACGATCGCAAGACGCTTGATTGCCCGACACGACAATGTTGCCGGGGCAAAGAAAATTGGCCAGTTGTAAAACCTCACCGTCAACCCGCGCCTCGTCGCAAACTTGACTGACCTTTTCGGCATCGAGACCAAGCACGCTGACCATCCCACTGGCAGTGGCGTCGGCGGCTTCTTGCATCGCTTCGCCGCGCTGCTGAACTAGTCGCAGGCCTTCTTCAAAATCACAAGCACCAGCAAAGGCGATCGCAGTGTATTCACCGAGGCTCAGTCCCGCCGTTGCCTCACATTTGTCGATCAGATCTGGTCGCTCGGCTTTTATTTTTTCGACCGCTGCCATGCTGGAGACGTAAAGCGCCGGTTGTCCGACGACGGTCGAGTTCAATTTTTCTGCGGGGCCATTGAAACAGATGTCGGCCAGATCGTACCCAAGAATACCGGCAGCTCTGTCAAAGAGCGCTTTGGCGGCGGGGAGTTCCTGACAAATCTCTCTGGCCATGCCCACTTTTTGGGCTCCCTGACCGGGAAAGAGGAAGGCAATTTTGCTCACGGAATGTTCCTGAAGTTACGTCTGCAACGAAGTTATGGCATCAAAGAATTGGCTTACCAAGGGGAATCCTGCGGTAGCAAATTCACAATCCCGACATCTTATGACAGTCCACACGGGTGTCAATGTCGCCAAAGCCACGCTGCGCTCTAAGGCCTCAGAAAGTTGTTTTTGTCGGCTCTTTGGCCACCTATTTTTTTGCTCTCAATTGCTCAATCTCGGCGGACGTTTTCTGTTGGCAGTAACTCAACCAAGTCATGATTGATACCACGCCGCCAAGCAACGTGCCTGCTTGAAAATGAGTTGCATCGGTAAGCAGCCAGCAGACTGCGAACAGAACGGTCAAGACAATCAGCACCAATGCGATTCCGCGTGTAGAAAGTGATTCGACTTCTTGATCGGGGGACGTTTTAGACATGGTTACAGGTTCCAAAAATCAGAGGGTGTTTTAAACTTGCGAAGGTTGGCCAGTTTAACTCAATTTCCTGCCGTTTCCATCGTCCTTTTGCGGTGCAGTAGTGCGAAATTCAATCAATAGGTACGCCAAAGTCGCCAAGATACTCACCGCAGACACCGCTAGGCCAAATCGCAATCCGATTGGGCGATAGACCAGTTTAATCTTGGAATATGTCGCGCGTATCGGGACACAAAAGTGAAAGTCATCCCGTCTTTCGATAGGAAGCGATGCCTTTGTTTGGCCCTTATCATCGAGCAGATAGGCCGACCAACCGGGGACGGTAAGCATCCGAATGATCAGACGAAGATCAGAATCCGTCTGGTTCTTGGTTGGTGTCTTGGGCAGTCTGACCGTAAGGCTCCCGCCACGCCAATAGCAATCGCAGGACATCAAGATTGGATCCTCAGGATTTGCCGTGGGGCGTTCCAGCCAAGCGTTTCCGCGCGGCTGTTGGTTCCATCTGAGAGTTGGTTGCGAGTCGGTTGCAGTGACGAAGCCGTCGGCGGTGCGGAATATTTCAAATAGGCTGGCACGATTTTTGGCGCCCGGGCTTCTGTCTATTGCTGCTGGAATAATCGAGCAAAAACTTCCCAGTACCTCAAGGTTGGGGATGTCGAGGTGGGTTTTGGGGAACAGTGACTCACGACGCCAATGAGCAATTTCGGCAATTCGATTGGGCGAGGGGGTTTCGTGCCATTGCGGATCAAAATTAACAATCGTGTCAGATCGGTCAATGCTCAGCAGCATTGCCGGGTCCAAGTTGGCCTTTGCTCGATCGTCTTTGATTCGCGCCGCAATGTCCACTGGACCATTGATGATCGAAGTTGGGACGGGATGTAGCATCCAGCGATTGCTGATGAAAAGGTCAAATGCGATCAGAAGCGCGAGAACGCATGAAATGTTGCGGAGGTAGCTGCGCGAGAGATTGAATTTGTTGCGATCGACTGCTTGCTTCAACAGAAAACAAAAGGTGCAGACGCTCCCAGCAAAGAAGGCTGTCTTGAGCAGTGAGAACACGATTGCTCGTTGGCATAACGTTGCTTGAAACGGTCCATAGATGCCGGTGGAGTGACAGCGCCCCAGTTGCTCAAGCATCGTTGGCAGCAACATTACTAGTGCGATCATAAGACTAAAGACGGACAAGCCTAGCCAGAATCGCGTGTTTTTGATGATGCTGCGCGGACGCGTTTGAATGCCGGCCAGGACGCACAATGCGAGCACCGCCACGACGACGAGCTTTGCCGGATAGCGAAACAAAATGTACTTAGGCAACAGCGTTACCATCAACCAGTAGACGCCAAAACTGCCTTCGAACCAGTCATCGCCGGCCAGCAAGCTTAACTCCTTGGCCAGCCACACGGGCCCATACCATCCGAAGGAAGCCAGCATGAAACAGACCGCGATCCATGTAAGCCAAACTTGCCCTGCCCTTCCCTTACGACCGTTGCTAGATTTTGATTGCCAAAATCGGATTCCCGAAAGAGCCAACACGAAAGGTATCGTGCCAAAATAAACCGAAGGCATCCAAAGACGTTCCGCACCGGGAAATGCTGCCGTCCAGCGCGTGTTGACCGGGGCATCGGCTCCAAAAATTCCTGACCAGAGAAATTCCAATACTGTCCAAGGCTCTTGGCTGAACTGATAAACGTCAGTTAGTGGAGGCCCCTCTGGCCTTTTGGCCAAAGACGTCAGGCTAACTGATGGATCTTCACCAACAACTGCTTGCCAGAGAGTCAGCGGTTGGGTCGACGACATTCGGTCAGAATGTTGAGTCCACTGAAAGGTCGGGATGAGCTGCGCGGCGGCTAGTCCCGATGTGACGACCACTATAATAACTAACGAGGCTAAATTTTGACGAAATGGGTGCCCTAGTCCTTTGAGTGCAAAGCAAACGATCGAGAAAAGCGCTATCAGCCCGACGTGGTAGACCATTTGCGGGTCGCCTCCCAGAATCATCATCGCGCACAATGCGCCGGCCGCAATCGCCCAAACGAATGGCCTTTTTTGATGTTGATCAAGCATTTTCCAGATGCACGAAAGCGCGACCGGCAGCCAAGCACCACTGACCAAATAGATGACGTTACAAACCTGAAACAGCAAGCTGCCGCCGAACGCAAAGCTGATCGCTGCCAAGCAAGCGCCCCAAGGCCGAGCCTTCAAAGTACGCGACAGCCAGAACGCTCCCAGCGCTGCCAGAAGCACGTGCATTGCCAAGTAGATTCCGTAGCGCGAGGGGAAGCTGAGAAATCTCAAGTGGAAGACCAGTTTTCCCGGGTAGAGCATACTGGACGTACCATCAGCCAGCAGCGGAAACCCAAGATCATCAAACGGCATCCATAGCGGAAAGTTTCCAGCGGCGATCTCCTGATCGATCCACTGGAACATCGGGTAGTAGAGATAGCTGCTATCTCGGTAACCGGCAATTTCCTGCCCGGCCATCATGGGCCAAAAAAACAGCAGCCATAGCGATAAAATAAGCAGCAGCGGCAACGCTAGCGAGCGAAAGTGGACTGGGCCGGGCATATTCTCCTCGGCAAATCCTAGTAGCCCAGCACTGGAGACAACCAGCGTTCGATTTCTTCGATTGACTGCCCTTTTAGTTTCGCGTAATGCTCAGCTTGGTCTTTGGTGATTTTGTTGATCGCAAAGTAACGAGACTCCGGATGGCCAAAGTACAAACCGCTTACCGCGGCACCGGGCCACATCGCGTACGATTCAGTCAGCTTGATTCCCGTTTTGGATTCAGCGTCGAGCAATTTCCAAAGCGTGTCTTTTTCCGTGTGATCTGGGCACGCCGGATATCCTGCTGCTGGACGGATGCCGCGATACTTTTCGGCAATCATTTCTTCGTTGGATAAATCTTCACCGTCCCCAAATCCCCACTCAACTCGCGCGCGGTGGTGCATCATCTCGGCAAATGCTTCAGCCAATCGATCGGCCAGCGCCGCGACCATGATCGCGTTGTAGTCATCTAGGTCCGCGCGGTATTGGGACGCCAATTCATCACAGCCATGACCTGTCGTGACCGCAAAACCACCGATGTAGTCAAGGCGGCCACTGCCGACGGGAGCAATATAATCTGCCAGCGATCGGAAATGCTCGATGCCTTTACGCTGCCACTGTTGCCGCAGCATATGGAAACGCGTCAGCTCTTCGGTACGACTTTCGTCAGTGTAAAGAATGATTGAGTCGCCTTCGGATTGAGCGGGCCAAAAACCGTAGATAGCTCGGGCAGACAATTGTTTTTGGTCGATCAAACGTCCCAGCATTTCCTGAGCGTCGCCAAATAGTTTCTTCGCTTCTTCGCCGACGACATCGTCTTCGAGAATTTTTGGATACTTGCCGTGCAACTCCCAAGACATAAAGAACGGCGTCCAATCGATGTATTTGGCGATCTCTTCTAGCCCGATCGTTTCATCGACCGCCGGAAGATTTGTGTCCTCGGTGCCGAGAGTGCGCGTACCAGTGAATGCTGGTTTGGCGATGTCGATTGCTTCCCAGTCTGTTTGGAACCGCTTTTCGAATGCTTCCTCGTAAGGCACCAGCGTCATTTGCCGTTCTTCGTAACCGGCGACCAGTTTGGCTTGAAGTTGATCGTTGGCGGCGAGGTAGCCTGGTTTGGAATCTTCGTTGAGCAATTTGTCGACGACGCCAACGCTGCGCGAGGCATCCAAAACATGGACCACACCATGATCGTATTGCGGTGCGATCTTGACGGCCGTGTGTTTGTCACTGGTCGTGGCACCACCGATCAACAATGGGATCTTCATGTCTAGACGTTTCATTTCTTTGGCGACGTAAATCATTTCATCTAGAGAGGGGGTGATCAAACCAGAAAGACCGATCACATCGACGTTGTGCTTGACTGCCTCTTCGAGAATCTTGTCGCAGGAAACCATCACGCCCAGGTCGATGACTTCGTAGTTGTTGCAGCCCAATACAACACCGACAATATTCTTGCCAATGTCGTGGACGTCGCCTTTGACGGTCGCCATTAGGACCTTGCCGCGGTAGCCTTGCGCTTCAGCGCCGGCGGAAAGTTTTTCTTCTTCCATAAACGGCAGTAGGTGCGCCACGGCTTTCTTCATCACACGCGCCGATTTGACGACTTGCGGCAAAAACATTTTTCCACTGCCGAACAGATCGCCGACCACCGCCATTCCGTCCATCATCGGACCTTCAATGATCGAGAGACATTTGTCGTACTTCAGCCGCGCTTCTTCGGTGTCCTCGACGA
Source organism: uncultured Pirellulaceae bacterium (assembly GCA_964439245.1). Taxonomy (GTDB): domain Bacteria; phylum Planctomycetota; class Planctomycetia; order Pirellulales; family Pirellulaceae; genus Mariniblastus. The sequence goes on from CAYTPS010000090.1 coordinate 8,662, forward strand.
TATATTTGTCCAGTCCTTTGACCAGCGCATGGGAGAGACGTTCCTCGACTGTTCCTTCCCGCCACGACAGATCTTCGGTTTTGCCGCCTTTCTTTTTTACGTCCTTGACCGTTTCAGCGAACTCCAACAGTCGGTCGGTCGCGTCGGGGCGGCGGTTGAGGAGGACGTCTTCGACATGCTCGAGCAAGTCTTTGGGAATTTCTTCGTAGATTTCCAGTTGCCCTGCGTTGACGATACCCATGTCCAGTCCCGCCTTGATGGCGTGGTAGAGAAACGCTGCATTGATCGCCTCACGCACCACATTGTTTCCGCGAAAACTGAAGCTGACGTTCGATACGCCACCTGAAACTTTAGCGCCGGGACAGAGTTCTTTGATCTGTTTAGTGGCTTCAAAAAAGTTGACAGCGTAGTTGTCGTGCTCTTCCATGCCGGTGGCGATGGTAAGAATATTGGGGTCGAAGATGATGTCTTCCGGCGGAAAGCCAACCTCGTTGACCAATAGGTCGTAGGCGCGCTTGCAAACGTTTACCTTGTCGTCTGTCTCAACGGCCTGACCCGTTTCGTCAAACGCCATCACGACTGCGGCAGCACCGTAGCGTCTGATCAATTTGGCACGCTCAAGAAATTCGGTCTCACCTTCTTTAAGGCTGATCGAATTCACAATCGCCTTGCCTTGAACGGCCTTGAGCCCGGCTTCGATGACGGACCATTTAGAGCTGTCGATCATCACTGGAACCGCGCTGATGTCCGACTCGCCGGCGATCAGACGCAAGAACGTCGTCATGGCCTCTTCACCGTCCAGCAGCGCATCATCCATATTGATGTCGATGACCGCAGCGCCGCCTTGGACTTGGTCACGCGCCACTTCAACGGCTTCCTCGAGAAGTCCTTCACGTACCAGACGCGCGAATTTGCGGGACCCGGTAACGTTAGTGCGTTCTCCTACCATCAGGAAGTTCGCATCCTCGCGCAGTGTCAACGGCATCGATCCCGAGAGACGTGTCAGCGGTTGGATTTTGTTTCGTTTGTGAGGTGCGATGCCACGCACGGCTTTAGCGATCTCGGCAATGTGTGCTGGAGTTGTCCCGCAACAGCCACCAATAATATTAAGCCAGCCGTTCTCGGCCCACTCTTTAATCGTGGCACCCATGTCTTCGGGGCTCAGGTCGAACTGCCCCATTTCGTTTGGCGTTCCGGCATTAGGGTGGCAACTGATATAGGGCGTCGCAATCTTTTGCATCTCCTCAATGTGGGCACGCATTGTGTCAGGCCCTTGAGCGCAGTTCATTCCCACGCTGATCATCGGGAAGTGACTGACACTGTGCCAAAATGCTTCGACGACTTGGCCCGAGACAAAAGTTGCTCCGGCTGGATCAAATGTACCAGAGACCATCACTGGAACCTCGTTGCCAGAGTCCTCGAAGTAACGCGCGATCGCGAACAGGCACGCTTTGAGGTTCAGCGTATCAATCACAGTTTCGGGAAACAAAATGTCCACGCCCGCTTCGACGAGCGCTTTGACCTGAACGTAATAGGAGGCTTCCATTTCGTCGAACGTGATTCCACGGAATGCGGGGTCTTCAACTTTGGTGGAGATCGCCGTTTGTTGTGAGGTGGGGCCGATCGAACCGGCAACGAAGCGCGGTCGGTCCGGCGTTAGAGCCGTGAACTCTTCGGCGGCCTTTCTGGCATTGGCGACCGCCGCATGGTTGATCTCAACAACGATCTCTTCTGGAAAATCGAAATCCGCAAGTCCAACAGGGCTGGCATTGAACGTGTTGGTCTCGATGATGTCCGCGCCTGCCTCGAGGTACTGGCGGTGGATGCCGATGATCGCGTCCGGGTTGGTCAGCCCGAAAATGTCGGTGCAGTTTTTTAAGTCCTTGTCCCAGTCTGCAAATCGCTCTGAGCGCACTTGTTCCTCACTCAATTCAAGTGCGTAGATCATCGAACCCATCGCTCCATCAAGGATGAGGATTTCTTTGTCCAGTCGGTCGAGGAAAAGCTGGCTGTTGTTTGTTAGTTCAGTTGTCTGCACGAGTTCTCTTCTGTTGGTCAGCGGACGATTTTTCTTGGTTCAACGGTATTGGTTTAAGCGGGCGATTTTTGGTATCTATCCGCCTTTGGGAACACAAGCCGTTTATGCTGGAAGCCAAAATATGTCTTGTTGGCAGTGGGAGACAGATTCTAGCAGCAAAGCTGAAAAAGCCCATGTTCGCCGTTTATTTTACTTTTGAAGACCGCAATATCGGAATTTCTTCACTAATTTAACGTTGTGATGCAAAGTCCGGCTTTAGCTTGGAATCGTGGGCATCCGATAGAAATGGACACATAGGGAACTGTTAGGTCCGAGGAAAAATCATGGAAACGCAGCGCTTCGTGCAACAAAATGCCGCAACATCAACTCACACCCCGTCCGCTGGCCAACGAACGGCGGATTCACCAGTTGGTAAAGTCCGCTCTCTAGAGGGCCGTTCTGATGTGCGTGTCGATCCAGCTCAGAGCCGTATTCGTGCTCCACGTTCGCGCGCCGAACAGCTGTCCAAGTTCGTGGCTCAGTTCCAAGCCGCTAAAGCGCGGCATCCGGGGAATGTGGCAGCCGACCTAGCTGCTCCGACACCAATGACCAACTCAGCTGCACCAGTGGCTCGTAAGGGCCTGTCCATCGAGGATCAGCAAAAGGTTGAGCAAGCGATTGAAGCCATCGATCGCGGGCGGCGTCAGCTTTCCTATGCAGCCGGCATGACTCGTAAACCGGCCGACAGTTTTCAGTCAGAGAAAATCCCTCATCCAACATCTACACAGTCCGGAATCGTTGCCACGGTCTCTGAAGCGATCGCTTCAGAGGTCAACCAAGGCGCTCAAGACCAGCCGCCCAGAGTGGCACCTGTGGCTGCCATCCGGCAACCTTTCTTTGCCCATACCACTACCAAAAAGACGGTACGTCCTGAGGTTGTTTTTGAGAAGGCGAAAAATTCTGCCACCAATGGCATGTTAGCCGAGGAAGCTCTTCACGCGACGTGGGAAACGGCCCGGCAGAACCGCAATCCAATGAACAATTTGGCGCTGCGAGAAAAACAAGAGACAGAGGTTATTGAGTTACCCGAGTCTTTGCTGCGTGAAATCGCCGATCAACATCGTGAATTTGAGGCTGAGGAAGCGGTCAAAGCAGCTACCACTGAAACTCGGGTTGTCCAAGATGCCGAAACAGAGAACGACGGCAGTGTCAGCAGTTCCATTTCGGTCGAACTGGCTGCTTGGGACGTGCAGGCCTTTCGTTGGTCACAAGTGACCGACGATATCTTGGCTCACGCCAGCGGTGTGATGGATCAGCTAACACACTACAGCCTAGACATTTTGTCGGAGACAGAGAATCGGATTGCGATTGCCGGATTGAAACGCGGACAGGGAACCACAACGATCGCCGCAACGATTGCGCGTTGGGCTGTCGCCAACGGAAAAAGAATCTTGTTGGTGGATGCCGATTTAGCCAATCCGCAGTTGAGCCGCTCGGTTGGGTTGTCCCCGAATGTGAGTTGGTTGAATTTGATCCGTGAAGACCTGATTCCCTCAGAGGCAATCATTCGATCAAAGGCCAGCGGCGTTTGCATCATGCCGCTTGCCGCGGTGGTGACATCTCAGACATGGGCGGGCCCGATTTACGATCGCTTGGGCGGATTGCTTGAACAGGTTCGTCACGGCTTTGATCTAATTTTGATGGACGTCGGGCCAGTTGGCCAGCTTTCCAACGAACTTTCCAATCACGCGCTGATGCTGGACGCACTGATGATCGTCGATGAGAATCCTACCTCTGCCGAATTTTTAAAGGCGAAGGCTCATCTGTTGAAGTCTGGTGTGCGCAAATTTATTGCAGCTCAGAATTCAGTCGGCGCTGAAGCGATTTAGAAGGCTATCCCACGGTGACTGCGTTGGCTATTCTTTACGCATGTCTCCAGCGGAACGTATCGTCCTAACAGCTTCCATCCTTTGTCTATTGGCTGGAGCGTACCTGCGCGTTGTTGCGGCCAATGATTATTTATGGCTGGACGAATTACACACGGGTTGGACCGTAAGTGGCGATCTATCTGAGGTCTATTGGCGTTCGGCTGATGGCAACCAGTCGCCAGTGTATTTCTACTTGTGTTTCGCTGCGGTAAAGCTGCTGGGATACTCGGCAAATGCTCTGCGCTCGGTCTCTCTGATCGGTGCAATGTTGTTGTTGATCGGTTTGCCGTTGGTGGTTTACCGTACAACTCGCTGCGCTGCGGCAGTGTTTTTAGTCAGCCTGTTTTTGATGCTGGACTACGAATGCGTATTTTACGCCAGCGAAGCGCGGCCCTACGGAATGCTGCAATGGCTTGGCGGCTTGCAAGCGGTGTGTTTCTGGTGCTGGAGCAGCAGATTGTTTGAGAACGAAGGAGCCCGTTCGTTGCTGGGCTTCCGCTGGCTGGCCAGCTGGCCGGTGGTCAGTTTACTTTCCGCCGCAGTGGTCTCCACACATGTCACCGGAGCATGGTTGTTGCTGGCCGAGACCATTTTTGTCGTATTGATTTGTTCAGTGAAGCGAAAGTGGCCAGGGATAGAAATTTGGAAGTGCGTGGCATTGTTCTTGGTATTGGCGGCACCCGCGCTGCTTGCAGTCGCGACGGCTTGGCAGCGGCGCGGCAATTGGTCTAGTGTGTCCAACATCGATTTGGTTTTGACTCAGTTTGCCTGGGCATCTGGCGTGATGGTTATTCTGCCGGCAGTCGTTTTGGCCGCGGATCGATGGGGGTGCTTGAACAAAAAAGGCGACTGCGAAGTCTCTTGGAAGCTATTGGTTTTCATCGGCTTGTGGGCACTGGTACCTACTTCGTCGATTGCGTTGATGGATTATATGCAAGTGGCCCCGCTGGGGTTGGCGCGATACGCGCTGGTGGGATCGGTTGCCTTTCCCTTGTATGGTGCATTGGCCATGAAGCGTATGAATTCGAAAGTGATACGTTGGGCAACACTGTCAATTATGGCCAGTTTCATTCTTTGGAATTCTTCCCAATGGTTGCGGCCGACGCTGCCGCCGATGTCCGATTTAAGAAACGAGAATTGGGCGGATGCCGTCGCGACCATCGCCAAAGATGATCCGGGCTACCCAGTGCTACTGGCTGGCAATGTTTTGGAGGACGTAGATGCCCGTCGCAATCGGTCGCCGCGCTTTCAAGCGTATTTGAAGTTCCCCGTTTTGGGCGCTGATCCGAGCTTAGAAAACCCGATCCTTCCACTCAACACACAAGGTGAATTATTTTCAGACGATGAAGCAGATGCGGTGGACGCAGCAGGTACTGGCTGGTTGATCGTCCGGGACTTGCCCGAGAACGCGGCACTGATCTTGGAGCTGATCCAGCAAAACCCGCGTTCCGAAAAATTTCAATTTGATCTCGCTCAGTTCGCCAGCCCGGTGCCGAATTACGTATTGTTGTTTCGAATCACTCGCAAATAGAAGTTGCTCGGTGCTGCATCCAAACTCTTTGTGTGGGTAGGCTTGTTCCGCTGTTGGATATTCTGACTGAAATTCCAACCACACAACGAAACTCCCAGTACTGCTTTATTCAACAAGACAGCGCGTGGACTTTTGGTAGGTGTTTTACTGGACTAAACTGTTAGACTCGTGCCTAACGCTAATGCGCAACCGATGGGCGATTGCGTGAGTGCCTCCTTCCCTCCCCCCGAAGCGGAATCATGATTCCTAAGTCAATCCTCTATGTCGAAGACGACTC
>CAYTPS010000091.1:0-8451 GCA_964439245.1 uncultured Pirellulaceae bacterium
TCGATTCCTGCGGAGTCAGTTGGGGCAGCACCGTTGGAATTCGCTTGGCCAACATTGTCTTGCCAGATCCGGGCGGCCCAACCATCAGAATATTGTGAGCGCCGGCCGCTGCGACGGTGATGGCGCGTTTGGCCATCTCCTGTCCTCGTACATCCGCGAAGTCGAAATCGTATGCGGAAAATTCCTCGAACAACAAATCGATCCCCGAAGGAGTAGGCTCTATTTCAAGATCACCTGAAAAGAAACCAACAGCCTCCGACAATGAACTGACGGCGATCACGTCCAAGCCTTCGACCACCGCCGCTTCGCCAGCGTTTTCAAATGGCACGACGATCCCTTTGAGGCCAGAGGCTCGCGCTTGAATCGCCATCGACAACACGCCTTTGGCCGGTCGCGTGTGCCCTTCAAGTGCCAGTTCGCCAACAACCGCAAAATCCCGCAGGCGATCGGAGGCAAATTGTCCGCTGCCGATCAAAATGCCTAAGCTGATCGGAAGGTCGAAAGACGCGGCCTGTTTCGGAAGTTCGGCTGGCGCAAGGTTAATCACGACGCGGTCAGACGGACGCACGAAACCAGAATTCACCAACGCGCGTTCGACACGATGAGTACTCTCGCGCACCGCGGCTTCGGGAAGGCCCACAAGAATTGTCTTGGGAAGTGCTCGAGGAGAGACATCCACTTCGACTTCCACTGGCATTGCTTCGATACCCAACAGCGAAAATGTTTTCAGTTTCGCCAGCATACCGCCGCCGCGCACTTTGTTCTCTGACGCTGAAGAAGACGTTTGCTGATTCATAGAATCCTGCCTCACTGAAGAGCGTTGAAAAGTCGACGGCCCGTTAGCCATCACCATAAAGAGAAAGTCGATTGTATCCGATTTTTTGCAACTTGTGGGCAAATCATGATATTGCTTCTGTCAATAATTTTGACGATGCCGCGCGTTGGCGACGCTCCCAATCTTTTGTCGTGATAGGATGGGCTTTTCAAAAGTAGTCGCGCATGAGGACATAATGTCAATTGGTCGAAAGCACACATTTATTCTGTTTGCTGCATTGTTTTGCAGCGTAGAGCTTTGTCTCCACTCCCAAGCGGCTGACTCGCCGTGGACGGCCAACAACCGTATTGCTATCAGTGCCGACGGCAATCCCGATGCTGACGCAGACGATGTTGGAGCCACTGCGTTCACACTGGCAGTACTTGCCAAAGCAGAGCTGCAGGACAACCTGGTGCATTTTGATTTCAATAACTTTTTGGAATACAAAAAGATCGACGCCGCCAACAATCGTATGTGGCTCAGCGCGATGGGCGGGCAAGCTCGCTGGGGGTTTGATGGGAGCTGTTTTTTTGATGCAGCCATCGATCCCGACGCAGCCGCCCGCCATCTGACAGCGGAGATCAATAAGTCAACTGAAGACGATCCACTGTACTTGATCGCCGCTGGCCCGATGGAGTTGATTTATCGTGCGTTGGAATCGGCTGACGTCAACGCTAGAACGCACGTAAAAATCGTGTCGCATCACGACTACAACCAGTACTTCAAGCCGCGCTTGTGGCAGCGCAACTGGAACGATGTCCAAGCCCTCGTCCCCGAGATTGAACTCCTGAGAATTAAAGACCAGAACGGCAACAAAGGCAGTGGACTAAAAGGATCGACCGACTCAGATTTCGATTGGCTAAAGTCTCATGCCGATTCAAACCTGAACTGGGTCTACGACCGAATCGCAGCTGGCAAGCCAGATGTGTCGGATGCCGGAATGCTAACGTGGCTGATCGGAATCAACGGAGAGGATGAAGTCGTCACCATCGGCGAAATGGAGAAATGGTTTGGGAGTGAGTTATTGCCCACCGATGCAACTGAGGCGACGACTCCTGCGGCCCCCGAGGGCGTGACACCCGATGTGGTTCCACCGAAAACCAAAAGCACTTTTCAGGAAGTCGACGGAAAGATTGTGATCGAGGCCGAGAGCGTACCGCTAACCGATCAGTGGATTCTTGATACCACCGAAACAAATTACAGTGGAACGGGTTACATCCGTTGGATGCCGTCCTGGATCGGCAAAATCAGTCATCAGCACCAAGGCGTGTTAGTTTACAAACTTCGAATTACTAATCCGGGAAAGTACCGGATGGCGATGAGGTCTTCGCACGCTGGAGCCCCCGAACGCGACAAATGGAACGACTGCTGGACGGTGATGGGGCTCAACCCTGTCCACCCCTACGGAACGACACGAAAGACTTACCATGCGATCAACCAAGAGATGTTTGACAATGGTGCAGGTTTTACTTGGCACACCACCCACGACAATTATGGAACAGTTGCCAAAACGGATGGGCACTTCTCTGTACCGATCTATGACCTAACAGCGGGTGATCACTATTTCTGGATCCTTGGTCGCTCCGGAGGATTTCGGATCGATAAAATTCACTTCTATAAAGAAGGCGTCGCCGGTTTCAAAAGTGACACCGAACCCACGACGCCAATCCTTCCCTGATCCAGCGCGATTCAGTGGTACGTTCAAGGACAAGCTGTTAGCCTTTGCCACTAGAGTGAGTAGGGCAGGTTTCCAACCTACCAATGGGTCCTGATCGGCAGGTTAAAGACCTGCCCCACTGAGACCGCACCAGTTTCGGAAAAGGTACAACAACTGCAATCCGCGAAAGACACGATGAAGACACTCAACCTGATCTCAATAATTTGCCTTTCTGCACTCGCGGCATCTTGGATGGCTGTTACCGCCACTGCCCAACAAGCAGAGCGCATCTACCTATCGGGTAAAGGTCCATCCGATGCCGTTCAATGGGACTTCTTATGTTCTGAAGGCCGCAGAAGTGGAAAGTGGACAAAAATCCCAGTTCCGTCCAACTGGGAGCAACACGGATTCGGCAACTACAACTATGGGCGCGAAAAGTTCGGCACCAAGCACGCCGAGACGGGAACCTATCGCACGACATTCAAAGCTCCCTGGGATTGGAAAAAGAACAAGCATGTGCGACTGGTCTTTGAAGGCTCGATGACACAGACTTCTGTGAAGATCAACGGCAAGCAGGTCGGCTTTCCAAACTTCGGCGGCTACGTTCCGTTCAGATACACCCTTGATAAAACAAACATCAAATACGGAGAGAAAAACACGCTAGAAGTTTTCGTCAAAAAAAAGCCCGACTACGAAGGACTCGATCAGGCCGAGCGTCAAGCGGACTACTGGATCTTCGGCGGCATTTATCGGCCGGTCTATTTGGAAATCCAACCCAAGGAGTTTGTTAACCGGGTCGCCATCGATGCTCGCGCCGACGGAACGTTCCGCATGGACGTTTTTCCGCAAGTGCAGCATCCGACTCGATTTCGTGAGGAGTTCAAGCCTTACGTGGATGAACTGATCGCTCAACTACAGACGCTCGATGGTGAAAATGTTGGACAACCGATGAAGGCCACGATTCACGGCGCGACCGGTCGAGTGCGCTTAAACACAAAAATTGCCGATCCCAAACTTTGGTCACCCGAGTATCCAAATCTTTATCAGGTCAAAGTCTCTCTCAAGAACGAAGGCAAGGTCGTGTCAGAGAAAGTGGACCGATTTGGTTTCCGCACGTTTGAACTCCGTCCGTCCGATGGGCTGTACCTCAACGGCAAGCGTATCATGATACGGGGTATGAACCGGAACGTCTTTGATCCCCAACATGGACGCGCGGTAGATTCGGAGCGTATTTGGAAGGACGCCCGGGCGATCAAAGCAATGAACGTAAACTTGGTGCGTTCGCACATGCCGCCGACCGTCGAGTTCATGAACGCATGCGATGAACTGGGCATGTTGGTGATCACCGAACTTACCAACTGGCACGATCCGGTTGTGGAAACTCCAATCGCCAGAAATATCGTCTATGAGTTGGTATCGCTCTATCAAAACCATCCTTCGGTTATCCTTTGGGCCAACGGCAATGAGAACGGGTTCAATCTGGAGGTCGACGATCTCTATCACTTATATGATCTGCAAGATCGCCCCGTCATTCATCCGTGGACCTATTTCGAAGGCGTCAACACAAAACACTATCCGGAGTACAAGGAACTGCTGAAGCGGATCAGTCATCCACAGCTATATCTGCCAACCGAATTTTTGCACGGTCTGTACGATGGCGGCCACGGAGCGGGTCTGGAAGACATGTGGAACACGATGCGCAACTCTCCGGTCTCTTGCGGCGGAGTGCTATGGTGCTGGGCTGACGCCGCACTGGCGCGAACGGACATGGACGGAAAATTGGATACGGCCGGCAATCAAAGCGCTGACGGCATCGTCGGTCCCAATGGCGAAAAGGAAGCCAGCTACTTCACGGTGCGGGAAATCTGGTCTCCGATTCAGATTGAAACGAAAAAGCTTCCTGAGGGTTTCAACGGTGAGATTACGGTCGAGAATCGGTATCTTGAAACACCACTGGATGAATGTTCGTTCAAGTGGAGGCTGTTGGACTGCCCGGGTCCACTTGCGGCAGCGGCCAAAAGTGCCGTCCGATCAGAAGGAAGTTTGAAGGGGCCGAACGTCGCTCCGGGTGAACGCGGTACTTTGAAACTTTCACTTCCAGGCGACTGGCAAGACAGCAGCGTGCTGGAACTGACCGCTTTGTCTCGAACGAGCGTTGAACTGATGAAATGGTCGTGGCAGGTGGGGGCGCCGAAGGCGACCGCGAAAGCGACCGGCGAACTCAAACAAGCAGACGGCAATCCGTTCGAGATATCCGTGAGAGAGACAACATGGTCGTTCGCGCCCGATAGTGGTCAACTGATCGGGTGCTCGGTATCTGGAAAGGAAACTGGACTCTCAAACGGCCCGTTGCGATATGCGGGCACGTTGGAAAAAGCACTTGAGTTTTCCAGCGACTGGAAGGCCAAAGTTAGCCGACAAGATGACTCGATCGTTGTCGATTCGCAAAATTCCAGCGACGGATCTAAATTCAGCTGGACGATATCGTCCGATGGATCGGCCACTTTGGATTACGAATTTTCAGCGCTCGATGATAAATTGGCCTATTGTGCGATTGGTTTTGATCTGGACGATTCAAGCTTCGTGGCAAAACGTTGGCTGGGAGCAGGACCGCATCGAATATGGAGCAACCGCCTGAAAGGACCTCAGTTTGGACTTTGGGAGACCGAGTACAACGATCATGTGACCGGGGTGAACTGGGGTAAGCCTGAATTTAAAGGCATCTTTGGTGATGTTAGCTGGATGCGTCTTGATCTGAAATCGGATCGCTCACTGTTAATCGACACAGGTGGAAATGCTTCGGTAGGTGTATTGAGGCCAAAGAACGCGGACGAAACTCGAAATGAAAAGAATGGAGTCGGCCCGGTGCATGCTTGGTGGCATTACCCTGAAAGTGGAGGACTCCATTTGTTCCACAAGCTTCCGGGGGTTGGAACCAAGTTTGCCAATGCCGAAAACCTCGGACCACAAGGCCAGCCGAAAAAACTATCTGGGCCACTGACCGGTAGAGTCGTATTTCATGCTGCAGAGATTCTTTCCGACGGCAACTGAACAACACCGACGCCCCACTTCAATTTCAACACGTATAGATCAAATAAAAAGTTAATGACATGAGCAAAATGAGTGTTCTGATGGTTGGTACTGGCGAGTACACAACTGGATACGTCCCCAACGCAGAAGTTGCCTCGGACAAGAAAGCAGGAATTGTAGGCACAACATTGTTCGATTTGCGCAGACGTGGGCTTGTAGATCGACTGTTGATGGCAGGTACCAATGGAACGAAATTCCCAGCGATCCGAGAGCATCTCGACCAAGCGCTCGCCCAAACGTATCGGGATATGAACATTCAATTTGACAGCTATCCGGCTGATGATGTTCCGCGCGACGGCAATGCCTATCGACAGGCATTAGATACGATGCAACCGGGCGACAGCGTTGTCGTTTTTACACCCGACGACACTCATTATCAAATCGCAATGGAAGCGATTGAAAAAGGGATGCACGTACTGATCGCCAAACCGATCGTCAAAACGGTAAAGGAACATCTCGCGTTGATGCAAAAGGCGAATGAGAAAGGCGTCATCGCTGCGATGGAGGTTCATAAACGTTGGGATCCGCTTTATTCGGACGCGCGCGACCGTATTCGTGACCTGGGCGATTTTAGCTTTTTCCAATCTTACATGAGCCAACCCAAGTCGCAGCTGGAGACGTTTCGAGCTTGGGCGGGGAAGTCCAGCGATATCAGTTACTACTTGAACGCGCACCACATCGACTTCAATGTTTGGGCCGTTTCTCATCGAGCGCGTCCGAAGGTCGTCAAAGCGTCAGCTGCAACTGGCGTTGCTCATGCGATAGACATTCCCACCGAGGACACTATCACGTTGACAGTTGATTGGGAAAATCTTGAGAGTAAAAATCGGGCGACTGCAATTTACACATCGTCTTGGATCGCGCCGAAAGCGGATGTGCATTCACAGCAGCGTTTTTTCTTCATGGCGCACGGAGGAGAGGTCACGATCGATCAAGCGCACCGCGGCTATTCACTCGCACTCGACGATGAGGGCTTCAGTTCACCGAACCCGCTGTTCATGAAATATACACCGGACGCCGATGGATATTTTTCGGGGCAAAATGGATATGGATATCGAAGCTTTGAGGTCTTTCTGCGTGCGGCAGAGGAGGTTCGCCAAGGACGCGCAAAACCTGATGACTTCAACGGTAAACTTGCAACGGCCAGCGATACATTGCTTTGCACTGCCATTCTCGAAGCCGGCCGCCGCAGCCTCGACGCAGACGGCAAAGCCATTTCGATAGATTACGACGACAATGGTGTAGTGTCGCATTTGAGCGCGATCTAGCGATACAACAAATCGGCCAGTTTCGATTCCGCACGGCTGTTCAATTCGGTGCGAAATCGTTTTAATCATTCGATGGAAGAATCGCAAGTATTTGAGATAATGGGTGAAGAGGGATTCGCCCGTTTGGTAGGCGCTTTCTATCAAGAGGTTCGCAAAGACGATTTGATAGGCCCCATGTATCCCGATCAAGACTGGGAAGGCGCCGAACAGCGCCTACGCGATTTTTTGATCTACCGGTTTGGCGGTCCAGACCGTTACATCCAACAACAGGGGCATCCGCGGTTGCGCATGCGACATGCGGGATTCAAGATTGGTGTTGCCGAACGCGACCGCTGGATCGAATTAATGTCAGCCGCCATGAAGGAATCTGAGGTGCCGAAAGAGGTCGCGTTAAACCTACGTGTCTTCTTTGAGCAGGTCGCTGATTTCATGCGTAACGTTCCCGAAAATTAAACCACAACGGTAAACGGAAAACCGAAAACTCATTGAATGAAAATCATCTCGCTGCAATCAGGAAGTAACGGCAATTGTTTTTACGTCGAGACACAGAATGTCAAATTGCTGTTCGATGCTGGAATCAGCGCCCGACAAGCGGAACTGCGTTTGGCCGAACACGGCCGCGACATTCGTGACGTCGACGCTTTATTGATCACCCACGATCACAGCGACCACGCCAAATCAATGGGCATTTTTCAGCGCAAGTTCCGCATGCCGGTCTACATTACCCGCCGCACGTTGTTGGCGTCACGTCGCTATCTGAAGATTGGCAAAATGGAGCGTGTCCGGATCTTCACTGCGGGCAGCAGTTTGCATTTCCAAGACGTCATCGTTAACTCAATCCCGACACCCCACGACAGCGCCGAAGGTTTGGCTTATGTGGTTGAAGATCATCAGCACCGGGTCGGGATTCTGACTGATTTGGGCCATGCATTTGCCGGACTGAAGGAAGTCCTGCAATCTCTGGACGCAGTGATTATCGAAAGCAATTACGATCCGAAGATGCTGGAAAACGGACGCTATCCACTGCGGCTGCGAAAACGCATTTCTGGCCCCGGTGGTCACCTCTCCAATGATGAATCGGCCGAACTGATCCACGAAGTGCTTTCCGATGAAGACAACGCGCGTCTCAAGTGGGCCTGTCTGTGTCATTTGTCCGAAGACAATAATCACCCCGACGTAGCCGTGGCAACGCATCACAAGAAAATTGGCGACCGCATTCCTATCTATGTGGCGAAGCGCGATGGAGTCGGGCCCATCATGGAGATCTAGAAGGCGCTACACGGTCTGCCTTCAAACTGCCACCAATCAATTCGACAGCAGCGTCAGGACGTTGTAAGTAATGTGCGTCCCTACCGCGATGCCTAGGCCCCGATAATGGAACACTGTGGCAAACACACCGGCGGCAACAAAGCGAAACAGAAACGTTAACTCATGGAATGGCTCGCCCGCCGGGTTGAACCAGTCAACATGAGCGGTTGCAAAGAGCAGACTCGAGACTGCCGCTGCAACGACAGCCGCAGGAAAACGTGTTTGGAAATGCTGGATCAACAACATCGCCAGCGGCACCATAATCAGCACCCGAAAGATTAGCTCCTCGTGAATGCCTGTTCCAATGTAAGTCA
>CAYTPS010000091.1:8461-14304 GCA_964439245.1 uncultured Pirellulaceae bacterium
ACGCTGGACCACCACTTCACACTTCCGATCGTCCAGTGATATGGGTCGACAACGCGTCCAGCATCTGGGCCATTACCGAACACCACTAAGAACACGTGAGCCACTAGAAACAACATCAGCCCCATACCCAGCGCCTCGAACGCCATCATGGGAAATACTTTAGATCTCACACCATATAGATCTGCTTTACGATGATGCCATGCGAGCAAGACCGTAGTCATTAGCATCGGCAGAATCACCAGCTGGCCAACGCCAAACAGGCTCAACAATTCGCTGACCCAATAGTCGATCCCACTGAATGCGGTCTGCGGGCCGATGAAGATCTTGGCAAACTCGTAGATCATGATCAGCGGGAACAGAAAGTACAAAGACGCGATCGGTCGGCGAACCTGCTCTCGATAGCGCGAACTCTCATCTGATTTTGGCTGGCTGGTTCTTTGAGCACGCGCACCTGAAATACCGATCACTGCCTTAGCTTTAGTGTTTTCCGTTTGCGCGAAAAGCGGTGTGCGCTGTTGAGGTCGCACCAGCCAAGCAAGCTTCGGTCGATCGCTTCGAGATTTCGGCTGTCTCGACGTCCTTCGTTTAGCCCGTCGACGTGACGACCGTGTTCGTCTCTGCCTACCGACAGCCGACTCGATCACTATCTCGTCTATCAATTTGTTTGGCTCCGCTAAACTCATCGGTGAATCGAGTGTCTCTATTTGAAACGGCCAATATTAGAGATTTTAAACAGGCGAACCAATGTTGATTTTGAATTTGATGTCATTGCGATTTCTAGCGTATCAACACCTATCGCGAAGTTGCTTTCACGATGACAGCGTCTCGTCGGTTCTCGCGTTTAGGACGAATTCCCGTCGTAAAGGTCACCAGTTTTTCCAGACGCCGCCAGAACGAAATACGTTCCAGAACTGCGTTGACCTGAGACGTCAAGACACAGTAATAACCCATGTGAGGTGGCTTGTGGTGCATCGAGTGCTGACGATGGGCTTGGATGATTCCAAGGTCCTTCATGAATGTCACAAAACGCCCTGTCTTATGCATGTGGTTCCAGCGATGTACTTCATTGCCGAACGAGGTCAACAACAATGTTGTACCAGTGTAAACGTTGGCCCAACCGAAGATCGCCAGTAGACCAAGGATCCCCATTCCAATGCCCCATTGAAGTACGTTTCGAGAAATAAAGGTCCCCGTGCGAACCATTAATTGCGGATCGACGTGATGTTCAATGTTGGGCTCGCAAATGAATTGGCCTATCAACGGGTAGTGTTCCAAACAGTAGGTATCTTCTAGCCAGTGAAAGAACCCTGTCAAGAAATCGGCACACCATAAACAAACGAAGAACGCACCAATGATCTTTAGCATCGTACACCCCATGAAGGAAGAAACTTGTCACGGAGCACATAGGCAGCGACGATGCCAATCTGAAAATTTTATTTCACATGCCAAGATGCGAGGGGTTAATCAACAGCAACCCCCCGATAAATCTACCGGTGTACACGGGTTGCCGACATTTTGGCAATCAATGTACGGACAAACAGATGCGCTACTCCAACCGCCAGTCGATCGGAGTAAGTCCTTGAGCCTCAAGCGCTGTGTTAACCGATGAAAACGGCCGGCTACCGAAAAAGCCGCGGTGCGAAGACAAGGGTGACGGATGCGGCGCGACAAGCTGAACGTGGCGTCTGTTGATGAGAGTCACTTTCTTTTGAGCCGACTTCCCCCAAAGCACAAAGACTATTTTTGCCGGATGTGAATGGAACGATTCAATCACGGCGTCGGTGAACGACTCCCAGCCCCGATTCTTGTGCGCGTGTGCTTCGCCACTACGAACGGTCAAGACGGTATTGAGAAGCAACACTCCCTGCCGCGCCCATGGCTCAAGATTACCGGTGCTCGGAGTAGGATGTCCCAGATCAGATGACAGTTCTTTGAAAATGTTTCGCAGCGAAGGCGGAAAACCATCGGCAGTCGGGCCAACGGAAAAGCTAAGTCCATGTGCCTGCCCGGGCCCGTGATAGGGATCCTGTCCCAAGATCACCACTTTCGTTTCGGACCAAGAAGTCAAACGAAAGGCATTGAAAACTGAGTCAGCCGGCGGAAAGACGGTTTCGTCCTCCCGCTGTTGATCGACGAAGTTACTCAGTTCCTTTGATGCCTCAGATTCAAACCAAGCTTGTAAATGGTCATTCCAGTCACTTTGATCTGGCCAATGTTCCATTAGTGACATAATTAGCGACTGCGAATCTGTTGGGCGCGCTCATTGGTTCTTTTGGCTCGAGCAGCGATTGAATCGCCAGTTGGATGGCGTCCCATTGCCGCTAACCGTGTTCCCATCGGTGACTCTGGGCCTCGGCAAGTCTTACAACCACAGCTTCCCGAAGTAGGCCCCGGTGCAACAACTTCAGCTCCAATTTCAGTGTAATCTTCTCCGACGTAGCCATCAGATACGTATGATTCAGACGAGCAACCGCCGCAAAGCCCACTATCGCCAGCACATGGCTGAGAACTTTCGTCACCGCTACAGGTACGTTTGCCATAAAGTGCGCGAAGCAATCCACCGCAGCCCAAGCAGTGTGACTGAGTTCGACAGAATGGACGCGCCTTGACCGCTCCACCAACGAAATCTGATCCACAGCATGGATCATTGCAGTCCGGCGGCGTGCTGATCCATTCACCAATGTAGGTTTCTCCGCATCCGCTTCCGCAAATGGCGCTGCGACGAAGATTACGAACCGCGTCGATAGGGCCGCCACACATGGGCTGACGGAAGGCTCCATCGCAATCGTTGCACGATACATTACCGCAACCGACACCACAGCCCATCGGTCCACAGCAACCACTGACGATGATCGCAAACACGGCCACGATTAGACCTGAAAATAACTTCATTGAACGAATCATTGGACTCTCTCAACGGTCAGTCAAACTGAAAAGCGTCTGACTACCCCTTATATGTATCTCGTAAAGGACAAAATCCACGCCGGATCTAGCGATCACCGACCAGCAGCATACTATTCCCGAGCGCAGGTTTTTCTGTTGATAGTTGTCGTCCTGTGAAAGTCTCCTGAGCCAGTACAAATGGAAAAATCATTAAACTTTGCCGCGTTTTGCTGGCAACTGCCCCTCAAACGTCCATGAAAACGCAAATCATCATCGTAATGGAGCATCGAATTACCGATTCAAACTTTGTTAAGTATTTGTCCTTTTCCTGCTGTAACGATATTGCCAAATGCAGCCCTCAAAAGCGCATCGAAATTTACTTGCGTTGCTGGCAGTTGCAATCTTGCTTTCAGGTTGCCAGCAAGCGGTAAGCTCAAGACTGGTCGGAAACTGGAAAATGGATAAGGCGGAAACACTGGCGCAAAAAGTTAATTCCGACGCAGATGTGTCTGAACCAGCGAGTGAACCACCGCGGATGTCTTTGAATTTCAAAAGCACCGGAGTGTTAGAGACCGTCACCCAGCTGGGAAAAATAGATAGCGTCAAAATTGGATCTTGGAAGTTGCTCCAAGAAGAATTAAGCGACAGATCAATGATCGAGTGCTCGATCGGAGGCTTAACTAGCCAACACGAAATACGCTGGGTGGATGAATCAACGATTCGTTTGGCGCCGCCCAACATGTCGGGCCAAAAGATGATTCTGAAGTTTGTGCGCGAAAAATAGCTTGAAACGCCACTCTGCCGGAAACCCCCGTGCCGGCAGCATACGTTTGATAAAAAAAGGAGTTTTTGAATGACCCACGAACCAACCTCCCGGTCCCATGGCCGCCTGTGGAAATCAACTTTTAGATCGGCGCTGAGCCCAACGAAATGCGGACTGGCCATCTTCAGCATCGCTGCCTTGGCCGGCGGTTGCAATCCGTCTAAAGATGTGGCAGTTCAAAATCTAGTAAGCGAGCAGGCAGCACCTCAACCGAATTCTCCAGTGGTGGCGACTGGAAGCAGTGGCTTTCGTAACTCACCGCTGGTCGGTGCTTGGATGGGAAAAGCCATCATCAATGAAGAGGCGTTATTGGAGGCAGCCGACTCCCTTCCCACTGACCAACGTCAGGCACTGATTCAAGAAGCGCGAACCTTTGTGACGACTGAGATGGCAATTCAGTTCTCTCAATCAGGAGAGATAGAAACTGCGATCGAGATGCAGCCCGTTGGCAGCCAAAGGGTCACAGGAGAGTCATTCGGCACTTGGAAAATCATCGAAGCGACCGATGGAAAGGTCACCGTCGAAACCAGCAGCACTGATGAGACGGGCACTTTGCAAACCAACCAAACCGCTTTTGCCGTTTCAGTCGACGGTAATCGGTTGGTCCTACAACCACAGGTCAGTTCAGCCTTGGCCAACTGTGAAGCTTTGATCTATCTGGATCGGCAAGCGATGCCGGCGGCTAGTGTCGCACAAGCTCCTGAAGGGACCACCTTTCGCTAAGAAATTGCCGCATTGCAACGGTCAAAGACCAAAATGAAAAAGGCTGCTTACCAAACAGGTAAGCAGCCTTTTTCTATTTCAATCTTGCGATGAACGTCAGACGTTTGTCTTTTCTAGCTCTTCGCGTACTGAGCCTTAGCTGGGGAGATCACACCCATCGACTCTCCACTGACGCGTGCATAGCGTTCCTTGCTGCCATCGTCCAAATAACGATACCCAATGCGTGTTGGCTTGTTGGTTTTGGGGCACAGCGCCATCACCTTGCATGAGCGGATGGGCATTTCTTTATGCAGTCGGCCGCCCTGAGGGTTCCGCTGGCTCGGCTTGACGTGGCGGTAGACCATATTGACGCCTTCGACCAACAATTTGTCGCTTTTGTGATCGACAGAAATGACTTTGCCAGTAACCCATTTGTCGCGACCACTAATGACTTGAATAGTGTCGCCAGCATGAATTTTCATCTTTTTCTCCTCAGTGTTTTCGAGTCGCGGAATATGTTCGAATTGTCCGAAACTGTCAAGTGGAAATCCTGAGCCGACGGCCAGATACGAGGCAAACGCTCTTCATTGGGTTAAATCTCTAGGGCTCTTGGGGTGTTAGCGGTCCCCTGCCCCTCGAGTCGGCCTGTCAGTACGGCACAGCCCAGGTCCCATCGACTGCCAGCCGCCGCTGCCAAGGACACTACTTGGGTTGGTCGTCTAGGTAGGACAACGCCAATAAAGAGTAACTGGTCACCAAATTTGGGTCGCCTTCATACCAACGATCGGCAGGATTGGTCCACGACCCATCGGCGCTCTGTTTGTTCGAAAGCTGCTCTAATAAGTCAGTTCGCCAATTGTGAGATACCCCTTTGGCGTCGACGACGCTCGATTCGCCATACGCATGGAGGGCCTTGGCAAAAACGTGGTAGTAGTAATAAAGTCCTTGCTGTCCGACTCCGGGATTGGATGTTAGGTCGTAGTGGCGGCTGATCCAGTCCAACGCCGCTTTGACTCGCAAATCTTCTTTTTCGATTCCGGCATATAAAAAGCTCTTGAGTCCGGCATAGGTCATTGAGGCATAACTACGCAGGCCGCCGATCGGTGTGTCTGATTTATTCTCAGCTTTTGATTCGCCGGTGCCCACGGCAGAGTAAATCATTCCGCCCAGATCGTCGTCACTGGCAACCAAGGCAAATTCCGCCTCGTTGTGTTCGGAGGGGAGATTTTGACAGCGCGACATAAACACGACCGCTTTTCTGATCGCTTCGCTGTTACCTTCCGGTTGAGCCTCTTTAAGTGCGTCGAGAAAAAATGAAGTGTTTGACGCATCGGGGCGCTTGTGACTTCCGTAACCTTGTCCACCATAATGACGACTGCTTGCTTGATGGCCTTCGCCTTCGTCCCACTGAATGCCCTTGAGAAATGCGATTGCC
>CAYTPS010000092.1:0-5047 GCA_964439245.1 uncultured Pirellulaceae bacterium
GTCTACGGAGCTCTGCTTGGAGGAGGGACTTAAGTCGCTCCGCATCGTTGCCAAAGCCCGAGAATTCGCAGAGACGCGTCAGATACATGACGCAGCGGCAGCCGCCAACGGGAGTCTCAAATAATGTCCGATTATACGCCGCCTTCATTTGATCTCACCGACCGAGTTGTCTGCATTACGGGTGGTGGAGGTTTCCTTGGTCGGGATTTTGTGAGAGCTTTCCTACATTCCGGAGCGCGCGTCGCGGTTATCGATCACAATTTCACATCGGCCGAAGCATCGGTTGCGGACGCGCAGGGAACTAGCGATAACACGTTGGCGATTGAGGCCGACATTACCGACCCCACGGCCGTTGAGAAGTTTAAAGATCAAGTGCTGCAAAAATGGGATGGGAAAATTGATGTGTTGGTGAACAGCGCTGCGATCGACCCAAAATTTGACGCCGATGTTGCTCAGCAACAATGCCACACTTTCGAAGATCAACCGTTGGAGTTGTGGAGGCAATCGCTGGACGTAAACCTGACTGGCACCTTTCTTTGCTGTCAGACAGTCGGCAAAGTCATGGTCGAACAAGCCGCTGGCACGATCATCAATATTGCCTCCACGTACGGGGTTGTCGCACCTGATCAACGACTTTACCAACGTGACGAAGAAGACGAACAAACGATGTTCAAACCGGCTGCCTATCCGGTTACCAAAGCTGGCGTTTTGCATCTAACTCGGTATCTTGCCGCCTATTGGGCCAACACAGGCGTCAGGATTAATTCCTTGACGCCGCACGGTGTCTTCAACGCGCAAGATGAGCAGTTCCTTCGCCGTTTCGCCAAGCGTAGTCCATTGGGCCGAATGGCGCGGCCGCAGGAAATCACCGGACCACTTTTGTTTTTGGCATCTGATGCGGCATCTTACGTCAACGGAACGAATCTGGTTGTCGACGGAGGTTGGACAGCATGGTGAATTCCAGCGGACCGGTTCTTGCGATCATCCCGGCGCGTGGCGGATCAAAGGGCCTGCCTGGCAAAAACATTCGTTTACTTGGGCGTCATCCATTGATCGCCTATAGCGTCGCCAGTTGCCTTGCGTCCCATACGATCGATCGAGTTATTGTATCAACCGACAATCAGCAAATTGCCGACGTCGCTTGCGCGTACGGAGCCGAAGCGCCGTTTTTGCGACCAGCGGAACTTGCGACGGACATGGCTCCAGATTTGCCGTTGTTTACCCACGCGCTACAGTGGCTTGAGCGTGAGGAAGGTTATGAACCGTCAATCGTAGTGCAGGTCCGCCCTACGACTCCTTTCCGTCCACATGGATTGCTGGACCAGTCGGTCAAATTACTGCAGTCAGATCCACGCGCCGATTGCGTAAGAGCCGTTACTCGTCCCAGCCAGACACCGTTCAAAATGTGGACGTGTGACGACGAGGAATATCTGCATCCGCTACTGCAAAGCGAGCACGCAGAACCTTACAACATGCCTCGGCAGCTTTTGCCTCAAGCTTTCTGGCAGACCGGACACGTCGATGTGATTCGTCGTGAGACAATCTTGGACAAAAATAGTCTTACTGGAGAGCGTATCAAATCAGTGATGGTGGATTCGGCCTTCGTCGTCGACATCGATCGTCTAGAGGACCTGCAGCACGCCGAGTACATGTTGAGCAAAGACAACCTGGACCTTGATCTGCCGAACGCACCTAGAGGGCGGATCGCTGCGGTATCCATTCCCGAATTGGTTCGCCTCACGGTTCTCGATTTTGACGGCACATTGACTGACGATCGAGTTTGGGTTGATCAGGACGGACGCGAATCGGTCGTCTGCAGTCGTCGTGACGGTATGGGGTTGGAGATGCTTGCAGCGGCCGGAATGGAAATCATCGTGATCTCCAAGGAACGGAATCCAGTAGTGTCGCGCCGCTGCGAGAAACTGGGCATTCCGTGTTGGCAGGGCATCGATGACAAGCTCACATTACTAAAAAGCGTTTTGGCCGAACGCAAAATGGATGCGAAAGAAACCGTTTATGTCGGCAACGACGTGGGCGACCTTGCCTGTATGCGCCACGTTGGTTTTTCTTTCGCGCCAGCAGACGCTCATCCAGATGTGCTAAAGGAAGCGGGGTTCGTTGTGAGTTATGCAGGTGGAAGCGGCGCCGTTAGAGAAGTCTGTGAGATCCTCTTGGACAACATGAAGTCATGAGCCGAACCATAAAAATTGCCGATAAACGCATTGGCACCGGAATGCCTACCTTCGTCATCGCCGAGATTGGGATCAATCACAACGGGAGCCTTGACATTGCTCGCCAGTTGATCGACGTCGCAGCGGAAAGTGGTTGTGATGCGGTCAAGTTTCAAAAACGCGATCCTGATTTGTGCGTGCCTCCAGAGATGCGGGACAAGATGCGCGAGACACCTTGGGGCTATATCACGTATTTGGAATACCGGCGGCACATCGAATTTGGACTGGATGAATTTCAAGCCCTCGATCACTACTGCCGCGCAAATGGGATGCTCTGGTTTTCATCATGTTGGGACGAGCCTTCCGTCGATTTCATGGCGCAGTTTGACACTCCTTGCATCAAGATTCCCTCTGCGGCACTGACCCATCGGAGTCTCTTAGAAAAAACGTTGTCGCTAGACTGTCCCATCATGTTGTCCACCGGCATGTCCACGATGCAAGAGATTCGCTCAGCGGTGAATTTGCTGGGATCGGACAGGTTGTTGTTGGCACATGCCACCAGCACCTATCCATGTCCTGTTGAAGAACTCAACTTGCGAATGGTGCAAACTCTAGCCAGCGAGTTTGATTGTCCAATTGGATATTCCGGCCACGAGACGGGGCTGATGCCGACGGTGGCTTCGGTTGCGTTAGGAGCATCGTTTGTTGAGCGGCACATTACCCTAGATCGCGCGATGTGGGGTAGTGATCAATCTGCTTCGGTCGAGCCGGTAGGCTTACGGAGGTTGGTCAAAGATATTCGTGTGGTCGATCGCGGACTTGGAGACGGAATAAAGAAAGTCTATGACAGTGAATCCGTTTCCCGGTCTCGTTTGAGACGCGTCAATGATCTACCTCTGGAGTAGTTCGGTCCAAGTTAGGTGGCTGCGCGAGTATCACATCCAAGTAGCGGCCTATGAAGGGAATTGCGGCGAGCGAAGGTAGGATGGATCGAGAAATCATCAGCAGGCCAACTGCTGCGGCGGATTCTGGGGCCATGTACGCTGCGAACAGGTAGATCGTCGCAGCATCACGCGGTCCAATACCTCCGAGGGTAAACGGCACCAAGCCACATAGAAGTACCACAGGCGAAAGCGCTAGCCCTGCTGCGAACGGAACGTTGGATCTAACGGCGACCGTAAACATCCAGATTTGAGTCAGGTGAAGCAGCCACAGGCCGATGGAAAATAAAACGATCCACTTACCGCGCCCCGCCAAGCTGCGATGCAAGTTTGGCCAACCCTTGGCAAGCGATTGCAGTTTCTTTCGTCCGCGAAAAATTCGGAAGCTCTGCAACTTCGTCAGTAACCTGCTTGCCAGTTGACCTGTGAACAGAAATCCAGCGCTTAGCCCCCAAATCCCAATAGCGGGCACGACGACGGGGTTCAGTTTTTCTCCCCCAAAACCCGATAGCCACGCCAGCAGACACCAGCTGGAAATGGCAAAGGCGTCGCATAGTCTTTCGAAGACGATCACTGATACTGCAACACCGACGGGTGCCTGTTGAGATTCATAAAGAAAATGGCTCTTGGTAAGGTCACCCAATTTCGCCGGCAAAAATAGATTCATCGCGATCGAAACAACCGTCATCGCGAGAGCGTCGATATAGGAAGTCTTGTTTTCACCACTGGATACCCACCTAAATCGCAAGGCATTTGCTATTGTGATGGGGATGATCATGCCCATCGAAATTAACAGCCAAACGGGACTGGATGTGCGAAGTACTTCCCAGATGGAAACAAGATCCATCTTCCTGTAAAGCACGCAGAGAATCGCCACACTAACCACGAGGCTGATCACCTTCGCAGCAGTTTTGGCGCGAACCATCCGCCACAAGCCGGCAATTGGACCGTCTTTCATGTTTTGGTCCTTACTAGGCTGTTTGACAGAATTCTTTGGATCGATTCTCTCGCTTGGTCAGCCAGTAAGTCTGTTGGTTCAGAATAACTAGCGTCGTAGTGTCCAAACCGTTGAGCCCAGTCGTTTGAATAGAACCGCGCGAGTTCATCAAGACAAACGGTGCGAACCGTTTTGGTTGGCTGCGGTAAAATTTCGTTCGCGACGAAACCATACAGGTCGGCGCGAGACTCGGGTAAGACCGAAAACTCTTTCATTGGCAGAATCGGAATCCCCGACTTAAGGACGCCCAAGTTGACGTTGCTGTTTTCATCGGCAATTACCCAATCACATTGCTTGGAAACGTCTTGCAGCTCAAGTGTTGGATCCGTCTCCAAGATGTCTTTTGTATTTTCAAGTTTGGATGACAGCTTAGACCTACCCAACATATTTGGATGCCACCGAATTAGTATCTTCTTCGGATTGAATTGATTGCGGCAGTCTTCGATAAGACTAATGAACTGCGGCCAGCAGACGACCTTAGACGCAAATATCCCAATGATCGGACTCTTTGTAACCAGCTTCTGAGCATCCATTGGTTTTGAAGCCCCTTCAGCACCACAGAATATAACGTCTCCTTTGACTGGGCCTTTCGATTGATAGTGTTGGAGGGCAGCTTCTCCCTCGAGAATAGAAAGCGAGAACCTTAGTGGCGGTGAGACGGGGGTCGGGTACGCGTGCGACATAAATATCGTAGGAATTCCGAATCCCTCGGCGGCCCGTGTGAAGGCCAGTGGCTCCGGGTTTGAGTCACTGGAAACAATGACGGCGCTTGACTTGTGTAGGTACAGAATTTCTAACGCTCGGACGTAAGAAAAAATGGCGCTTGCGGTTCTGCAACTGACCAGAAAATCGTGACGCCCGTTCAACCGGTTTACGAGACGATAAACGCGCCGCCAGTCGCGGAAACGTAGCGATCCTTTGACCAGTCGCAAAAGCGC
>CAYTPS010000092.1:5057-14266 GCA_964439245.1 uncultured Pirellulaceae bacterium
GGCCTCAATAGGCAGCCGAGGCCTAACTGAAGCCAAGCTGCTTTCTGGGGAGCCAACCAAGACTCGATCTTTTGTGTTTGTTTTTTTGCGTTTTTGTGAACTGCGATGAGCAAAGGGAGATCGCGCTCGCGCGATGAAGTATCCGCACCTGAATAAGATTTGACGCCAAAGAGAAATACAAGTGCAGACGATAGGAAGTTTCCGCCGAGAAAGCGATGTGTGCTGTAGACGAATTTTACGATCGGATCACTACGGCGCAGGTGATCGAAAAGTGCTTGCCTCACTGGGTCGCAGTCCGCGTGAATGACCTCCCGAATCGTTGTAAGTAATTGAATCTTCATGTTAAAGCTCTACCGCGGCCTCACTTCGATTGTCGAAACGGAAGTTGCTGCTTGTAGCGCTCCAAACGCGCCTTGAATCCAGCGTCATTTTTGCCGGCCGCCATCTCGATCGCTTGCTCTTGGTATTTTATTGCATTGGGAAATTCTCCTGCCTCTGCATGAGCGGCAGCCAAGGCGTCCAACGTAAAGGGACTGTCTTTCGTAAGTTCGACCGCGCGACGCGCATGTTCGATGGCTCGAATTCCGTCGCGCAATTGGTCTTCAGGTGCCGTCGCCATGATCCAAGCAAGACCGTAGTGAGCGCCGCCGACGTTGGGCCTGAGTCTGACTGCCGTTTCAAATCGTTTAAGTGCTTCGGCTCGACGACCAACCGACCGAAGCGCGATACCACTGTTGTAATTTGCAATGAAATTGTCCGGTTCAATTCGAAGAGCCTTCTCAAACTGTTCAATTGCTTCCTCGTTGCGGTGTAGGGAACGAAGCGTCAGGCCGAGGTTCACATATGCTGCCATAAGACCGGGATCGATTTCCGCGGCCAGTTCAAAATGCTCAATAGCCTCTTCCTCACGTCCAGATGCGCGCAGGGTCAAACCGCAATTATTGTGCGCCGGAGCGAAGTTTGGCTTGATTAACAACGCCTCTCTGTAATGTTCGATTGCCTCGTCCCATTGTTTCCTTTGCTGCAGTACTACACCGCAATTGTAATGGACTTCAGCATTGTCAGGCGCGATTTTCAATGCTGCGCGGTACGAGGCGATTGCGTCATCGGATCTGCCAAGAACTTGTTGAGCGTTGCCAGAATTGTTGATCGCCTCGACATAAGTTGGCTCCAGCCGAACCGCTTCCTGAAAGTGGATAAGTGCTTCTGCGAATTGACCGGATTGCATGAGCGCGTCGCCTAAACTGTTGTGGGCGACGCTGCTGTCGTCGACGACTGACAACGTGTGTTTCCAAAGCGTCTCGCTGTTTCGCCAGACGGCGATCTGCTTAGAGGAAAGCAAGGAAAACGCGACTAACACGATCGCAACGAAGCCCGAGACCATATATTTGAGCTTTGGGTTTTCCTTAACCCATGCGGCTAGTTGCCATGCGATTGCGATGTAGATTCCTAGCAGTGAGACGTACATGTAGTGATCGGTCATCGCAGTCATTTCGCCCATCTTGAGGATTCCGATCACTGGCACAAGCGTGCCCAGATACCACAGCCAGCCAACAATCAGATGCGGGGCCTTGCGCCAAAGGACCAGCGCTGTGACGGTGATGCCCAACAATATCAACAATGAGCCGACGACATAGATAGTCGAAAATTGCTCCGGCAGTGGATAAAGAGTCGCGAGGTTCGTGGGCCAAACCATATTTCGCAAATACAAAACGTAGCTTTGAGCTGCATTTGCAAGACGAGCGCCCCAAGAATGGCTCTCCAGAGAAACGACGGCGTCCATTGATTTCTGGCACAAGTAGGCCAAATAAACGGAGACGAAGGACAAAACCAGCAGCGGAACCTTCTCGAGTACGAGTTGGCCAATTGACCGATGCACCAATTTAGCGTGGCCGCTATCGTTGTCTTGGTTTGGGCCAACGCTGAAGCGATGAAGCGGCCACCAGTCCATCAGTAGCAAAACACAAGGCAGCGTAATCAAGGTGGGTTTAGCCATTAGCCCCAACGTGAACAGCAACACCACCAATAGATATCGCATTACCCCGCCTTGCCTTGCGTACACGCTATAGGCCCATATAACCAGCAACCAAAATAGTAAGCTCAACGGTTCACGCAGATGAGATATCCAAGCGACCGATTCCACCGAAAGCGGATGGAGAGAATGAAGTGCCGCGACGAGTGCACTGGGCCAAAATGATTGGGTAACTCGCCACAGCACCGTCAACATTAACAGAGTCACGATCACGTGCAGGGTAACATTGACCATGTGATGGGCACCGGATTCCACACCAAACAGTTGGCAGTTCAACTGGTGTACCCACCAAGAAACTGGATGCCACTGGCCTGGGCCATGTATGCCAAAAGACCACTGTAAGTTATCTGCGGTTAAGCCACTGACAACATTTGGATTCTGGTGAACGAAGACGTTGTCGTCCCAATTGACGAAGTCAAACTGGCGAACTTGCCAGTAGATAGCCAGTGTCGATAATGCCAGGGCGAGATAGATGATCGACACAACCCAAGTCTTCGGGCGAGGTGAGTCGACTGATTCAGCGCGACGAGCAGAGCCGGACGTTTGGGAAGCGGTTTGACTGTCTCTCATTGGCCCTGATTTCTAATTTGCGACCGAGCAACGCTCAATTTGAGTTGATATGAGAATTGGTCTAACTGGTTGGTTCGATTTTAGTAAACGTACCTGCCAATCGTGGCTGCTTAAACTTTAGTTGCCAGGGTAACAATATGGAAAAGGAAAGCGCTCAAACGTCTCAAAGGGATAGGGATTGGATAGAAGCCATTTGCGAAACAAAAAAAACTGCCGCAAATCAAGTTGCGGCAGGTGACTCGTGGTCCTTCAAACCTGAAATGAATAGCTAGCTGGGTGCCATGCTTCACGCTTGAGCGAACATGCTTGCGCAAGCATAAACATGGCACTCGTCAATTCAGCCCTGATAGACCACTAGTGACTGTTTGTGGTCATCCGCTTCAGACGGAAATATGAATCTGGATGCGCTCTAACGCCGACGACCGATGAAACCAGCACATCCAATCAATCCCAACAGCGCCAACGAGCTTGGTTCTGGAACGACGGAGGCGATTTGCGAAGTGAGTGTGAAATTGTTGATGTCGATTCCATTGTCAGCAATACCCGGATCGTTGCTTACGCCGAAAGCTTCTGACGAAGCACCTATTCCCAAGAAGCCAAAATCATATGCATTTGGGGCGGCATCGGTTTCCTGGTGCGTGCCAATGACGGAACCAGCGGTGACGTCTTCGAAAGTAACGTCGATGACAAGTCCGCCAGCGGCATCGCGCGTGATTTTCTGCACCAAAGTGTATTGGTTGTTCGGTTGAAAGACGTAGCCAAGGTCGGGGCCGCTACCAATCGATGAAATGCCAGTGTTAGTAGACAGTAAACGACCAGTCGTAGAGGGATCCGATCGACGAATGTCAATGTCTTGGTTGGTGACAGAAGATGGATCAACATCTAATTCGACTGCATACCCCGTGAGTCCGTTGTAAAGCGGGTTGGGCGAGGTAGAGCCGTAGCTAGTATCTGCACTCAGTCCGGGAACGCTTTGGAATAGACCAAACTTGAGATCATCACTTGTCGCTGGAATGGTACCGATGGAGGCGCCTCCACCCTGTGCAGCGTTGGCGGCGTCAAATTCAGCTTGTGTGGCGTTACTAGCAATGAAGCTTGGCGTTGTGAAGGTGACACTCGATGTGATCATATCGCCAGCAGTTGCTAAAGTCTGCGTCGGGAAGATGGAATGAATTTGGCGGCCAGAAGTACCGGAGACAAGGCCGATAATACCGGTGCCAACGCCATCGTCCACGTTATCTTCAATGGCACTACTGGTTGAAGAGGAATAAAACGGCGCTTCAATATCAGAACCCGAGGAACCAGTAACGGTGCGGTCACCGTCTGCGAAGCTGTCGTTGACAATTGTGACTTGGGCATTGGCATCAAGGCCGAGGGCGCAAACTAGAGCAAATGCCGCGGCTAGTGTTTTAAGATTTTGCATTGAGAAAGTCTCCGGTGTAGGGAGCAAGAGGGGGCGTAGGCAAGCAAACACCCTCCCACATCAGCTACTTCGAACCGCGTGCTAGCGTTTCTGGCCGGATTTCGGATTTTACGTGGCGATTTCTTATTTCACCAACCAATTGAACAGGTCGTACCTATATCTCACGCGGTTGCGTTCGCAAGGCTTTTGCCAGAGCAGACACGCTAACTGTTATAATCCTTATCAGAGAAACCACGGCACGCAGCCCAATGGTCTTGGTACAGCCGAGGGATACAAGCCTCTGAGTTTGGCGTTTGGTTACCGAAGATCTAAATCAACAGCGATACATGCCGGGAGAGAATCGAATTGCAAAACAAAACAACCTGCCGCAGATAAATCTGCGGCAGGCGAATGAGAATGAGTCTTGTCTTTCTCTTTTGCTTATCAAATTTGATACGGGTATCAAATTAACGTCGGCGACGGATGAAACCAGCACATCCTATCAACCCTAGCAGCGCCAGAGAGCTTGGCTCTGGAACAACAGCCGGAGCGATGTCAGCAATAAGAGTGAAATTGTTGATGTCAATTCCATTGTCAGCCACACCAGCGTCGTTACTTACGCCGAATGCTTCCGATGAAGCACCAAGCCCTAGGAAGCCGAAGCTGAGCGTGTTCGGAGTCGAGTCCGTCTCCGAGTGCGTTCCAATGACAGAACCACCAGTTACGTCTTCAAAAGTAACATCGATGACAAGCTCACCTGCAGCATTAAGAGTGAGTTTCTGCGTCAGAGTGTATTGGTTGTTGGGCTGAAAAACGTAACCAAGATCCGGGCCGCTGCCCAGCGATGGAGTTCCAGTGTTGGTGCTCAACAGACGGCCACTTGTATTTGACGTCTCGGAGTTGCGAATGTCGATGTCCTGATTCGTGACCGAACTAGGATCCACATCAAGCTCGACATGATAACCGGCAATGTTGAAGTCAGGGTTTGGAGTTCCAGAGCTATAGCTGGTGTTCTGAAACAGATTGGTGTTTCCACCGTGATCGAACAAGCCGATTTTAAGGTCATCACTTGTTGCTGGGATCGTACCGATCGATGCACCGCCACCTTGTGCGGCATTGGCTGCGTCGAATTCAGCTTGAGTGGCGTTACTTGCGATGAAACCAGGAGTCGTGAAGGTTACGCTAGACGTAATCATGTCTCCAGCAGTCGCCAAAGTTTGCGTTGGGAAGATGGCGTGCATCTGTCGGCCCGACGTACCGGATACTAAACCGATGATGCCGGTGCCAATACCATCGTCAACGTTGTCTTCGACGGCGCCACTTGTTGAGGAACCGTAAAAATCTGCTTCAAGTGGGCCCGTTGCAGCGACACTGCCGTCTGCGAAGCTGTCGTTGACAATTGTGACTTGTCCGAAAGCCGGTGCTGCGATTAACGCTATGGCCAAAGCAGTGGGCATGGACTGCCAAAACTTGATTCTCATAGGTGTCTTTCTTTGTGAAGTGAAGTGGAAGTTGTAGGTCCGACGGCCCCAACGAACTTGCAGTTGCTGGTGGTTAATTATTATTAGGGCGTCCTTACCGATTGTGACTAAATTCAAAAATAAAGCCAGAGAATCCCAAACATTTTCGAGAAATTTTCATGAATATAAACCCATGAAAGTTAGGCATTCGCGCCTCATTTCAAACTTTGGCGCGCTCGAGAAGTGAAGAAGGCGAGCCGAAATCACCAATTTAACCGGGGCATTGCGGGGAACGGCTAGACGACGGCGACTTGATCCCGACAACATTAGATGTCAGTTTTTAAAGCGGATGGGGCTACCTTTGTATGCTGTTTAAAGGCTGCTACGCTTGTGGAGCGACTAGCGTACCGCGCTGCCAGCAAAGTGTCTTATTGGGGAGAATTCGCCGTATTTCGTATTCGCAGGTGCCTTATTTGCCCACGCATTGCATTTCACCTGTTAAATCGCTCTGAATTTGATTAATCTAATAGTTATTCGCCGACTTGTGCTTGTTCTTGACTCGACGGACGATAGAATTGGTGAGCCTCGTTCATATTTATTACAACAGTGGGGCTCGCGCCGTCTTGTTATCTACTTACACATAAGGGACTTATAAATGCATCTACGTAAAAAAGGTTTCACACTCGTGGAGCTCTTGGTAGTGATCGCAATCATTGGGATTTTGATTGGAATGTTGCTACCGGCTGTTCAACAAGTCCGCGAGGCCGCTCGTCGTACTCAGTGCCTTAACAACATGCGGCAGCTTGGTCTGGCCTGTCACAACTTCGAAAGCGCTTTTATGCGTTTTCCTCCCGGATGTAACTGGAATGGTACAGACTCTGGCGATGATCAACGAGGTGCGCCGATTCTGGGAGCGAATCCAGCAGATTCAGCAAGAGGTGGCCAGAGAGTTGCTTGGGGAGTTTTCCTCTTGCCGTTCCTTGAGCAAAACAATCTCGAGAACCAGTTTTCGCAAGCAACCAATAGGTGGACCACCTCATGGTGGGCGGCCGTTCGTACTGCCGCAAGTGGAGGAGGCACCGATGTATACCTGCCAGGCGAAGTCCTTCCCCCGTTCATTTGCCCAAGCGATGCCGGTGGCGATACCAATCCTGCTCTAACGCCATCGAATGCCCCTGACTACCCAGCGAACGCCGGTCCTTTAGGCAAATCTAACTATGTTGCTTTGGCTGGTGCAGGAAGTAACGGTTCTGGTGACCCAGACGAAACCGGTACTGCCATGCGTGAGCTGAACCAGTCAAACCTCTCTAGATTTTGGGGAGTGTTCGGTAAGAATTCTAGAACAGAAATTGGGCAGATCAGTGACGGTACGTCAAACACTTTCATTCTCGGTGAGCGTGCAACCCGCAGCAACGTCGATTCAGGCGATACCGGTAACGAGGATGCAAACCTCGGTGCTGTATGGGCTGGTATCTCAAACTCCAATTCACAATACCCGAGGCGCGGAGCATCCAATGGTTCGATTTCCAAAGACTGGGCAGTGTTTGGACACATGTTTAGTGAGAATGCTGCGAACTGGAGTATCAACGGTAATGACACGCCGCGTGGTGTAGGTTCGAGCTTCCACACTGGTGGTGCGAATTTCGCTGTCGGTGATGGCTCAACTCGATTTGTAAGCCAAGACCTAAACATTGGTGTGCTTGCGGACCTAGTTCGTATGTCAGACGGGAACGTAGTTTCCGGGTTCTAAGATCGGGATCGACTTGTTAAGTGAGACGGCCTGCTTGATTGGTCGACTCAAGTAAAGTTCAATGATGGTTCGGCTGATTGTTTGGCCGAACCATTTTTTAAACACTAGCAAATTCATAGCAATTGGACAGGTAATGCGAAATTTCAATTTGATCGCGGTAGCACTCTCGGCAACGGCTTTGATTTCGATGACAGGATGTGGAGGAGAGTTTGCGCCAGTGTCTGGTACCGTGACCTATGATGGAGAGCCAGTTTCAAAACTTCGACTGGTTTTTTCTCCTGAACCGATTGGAGAGGATTATGCTGTTGGCCCCTACTCACAAGGCGTGACGGATGAAGCTGGGAAATTCAGTCTTCAAACCCGGTACAAAGACCCTGGCGCTTTTATTGGCAAGCACCGGGTTAGTTTTCAGTATACCGACATTAGCGAAGAAGCAATGGCCGAGTTGCGTAGTTCAATGTCGGATGCCAAAGATGCTGGCGATGGCGCGCAATTCGATGAGGCCAAGAAGAAGATTGCAGACATGAAGAAGAAGTTGAAAGGTCGTCCAGTGCTTGCGAATCTGGATGTTACCGTGGATGTACCCTCGGGGGGACTTCCCGATTTCCAACTTGATCTCAAAGATCATCAACGGGGCGGCGATGGTGGGGAGTGAACAGTGCTTGCTATTCACGAGGCTGTTCTTTGAAGGCGCACTCAAAGAGTCTTGCCATCGGTAGTTTCTGACCAAACAGGAAAAGATCTACGTTCCTATGTACTGGGCGTAGATCTTTTTTGCTGTGGCGAGGTCGTCAGTTCCTGAAACAATCGCACGGCCATCAGGAAAAACCGTTACTGTAAATTCGTCGACAAAGAACCTCATCAAGAATTTGTTGGTTTCCACACGCCCTGCCCTTTCGAGTCGCCTCGCCAGATCTTGCAATGACACTGTTGCATCGTTTTGCGGATTAATTTGAACAGCGTTGCGCCCGCAGAGCACGGCCGAGTGACTCCCACGATCACCATTGATCCATTTGAACTGCTGCTGAGAACAGGTCGGGCAATCGACGCTCTTTCTTAGACCGCTCATGTCCAGTTGCCGGAGTTCGTTCGTCCACATCTCAAAGACGTTCAGCTTCCGATTGACGGCATCCTTATTTCCCGAGAGGAGTTTCAAGGCTTCCATTACTTGGAATGATCCGACCACATTGATGATGGGAGCCAATATGCCGAACGAATCGCAGGTCGGCGTTGTGCCGGGGACCGGTGGCCCGTCCAGCATCAGGCAATTCAAACATGCCGTTTCTCCCGGTAGGATCACCATGGCTTGACCATCAGCCCCCAAGCACCCACCGTATATCCAAGGAACACTCCATTTGATTGACGCGTCGTTGATCAGGAAACGGATCTCAAAATTGTCCGTTCCATCAAGAATCAAATCAACGCCGTCCACCAGCGAGGCGATGTTGCCTGAATCAACATCCATCACAGATGGCTCAATCTTTACGTTCGAATTAATCTTGGCCAGTCGATTGGCAGCAGCGATGGACTTGGGTAGACCGCTGGCAACATCGTCTTCGTCGAACAGAGTTTGACGTTGGAGATTGCTCAGTTCCAAAAAGTCGCGGTCAACCAACCTAAGCGTGCCCAAGCCAGCCCTTACAAGAGAATCGGCGATGACAGAGCCAAGCGCTCCGCAGCCAACCAGTAGCACCGTTGAGGAACCAATTTTCTGCTGGCCTTCTTCGCCAATATGAGGGAATCGAATCTGGCGTGAGTAGCGATCTTGTTGGGCGTTTTCGTTGGGCATGGTTTCCATCATACCAGCAATTTTTTCAAATACTGCCCGGTTACAGATGCATCGCACTGGGCGATTTGTTCAGGCGTGCCGGCGGCAACGACTTCTCCTCCAGCATCGCCTCCTCCCGGGCCAAGGTCGATGACGTAGTCAGCATTTTTGATCAATTGCAGGTTGTGCTCGATCGCAATCATGGAATGGCCGGCAGTGACCAGGGT
>CAYTPS010000093.1:0-14169 GCA_964439245.1 uncultured Pirellulaceae bacterium
CTTGCGGATGTGAAGTGATTGTGTCGCCAGATCAATGCTCTGTCGAGGAAGCAGTGATCGAAGCACCAATGATCGAAATCCAAACGGAACCTGAGTGCGAACCGTGCCAAGAAACCATCGGAATCCCAGCAGGATTGGACAAACCGACATTCTTAAAACGGTTTACAAATTGGATTTCTCCCTCAAGTCGCGGCTAATCGTGCCACCTACCGGAAGTAAAGTGTTCAGGTGATTGCAAGAATTCTCTTGCGATCAACTTTTTATGTAGACTCGTCTCACCGGTACAAACTGATAAAGTTATCGCCTGTCAGGATTAGTCTTCCTCTATCAAGATACGCGATTCAAATTTAGGTCGAACCTAATGTTCGAGTCAAGTGTCCAATGCTCGTGTCGATCTGGCGCCCTGCAAAAATCTCTTTTAGTGCGAGTCTACTTCTGTGAACCAACCGCGTACCGCTACAAATCAAAGTAGCTCTACGATGACATCATCAGAACGACTCTTGGGCAGCGCGAGTGTTTTTCTGGGGGCCGTACTGTTCTCGGCCAAAGCTATCATGGTGAAACTGGCACTTCCCTATGGCGTTGACGCTGTTTCGCTACTGTTGCTGCGAATGCTCTTCGCGCTGCCGATCTATGTCGCTATCGCAATATGGTTGCACTACCGGGCAAAAAAATCAGGTACGCCCATCTCCGTTACGTCCTACCTTCCTCAGCTGATTGCGCTGGGTATGGTGGGCTATTATCTGGCAAGCTATTTTGATTTCGCGGGACTGGAGTACATTCCTGCGTCCTTGGAACGTGTGATCCTGTATCT
The DNA here is from genome assembly GCA_964439245.1 of uncultured Pirellulaceae bacterium. Taxonomy (GTDB): domain Bacteria; phylum Planctomycetota; class Planctomycetia; order Pirellulales; family Pirellulaceae; genus Mariniblastus. The sequence goes on from CAYTPS010000093.1 coordinate 815, forward strand.
CTATCCCACCATCGTGCTGCTGATTTCAGGGTTATTCCTGAAGAAATCTGTCTCGCAACACCAGTGGATCGCGATTGCTTTGTGCTACGCCGGTGTCTGGGTGGCAATTCGGTTTGGTGTTCAGATAGATACCACAGAAAACTATTGGTGGGGAATAGGTTTGATTTTTCTCTCTGCAATAACCTACGCTGTCTATCTTGTTGGCAGCGGTGAACTAATTCCCAAGGTGGGAGTGTGGACGTTTACCAGCTACGCGATGATTGTGTCTTCAATCTGTGTCTGTATACACTTCTTACTAACCACTCGGCCATCGACGTTATTCCAACATTCACTGCAGGTCTACTGGTACGGACTCGCGATGGCGATTTTCGCAACGGTGATTCCGTCGTTTTTAATTTCGGCAGGTATCAAAAGAATCGGTGCCGGAAACGCAGCGATCATTGGCGGCATCGGCCCAGTATCGACCATCGTGCTGGCCTCGATCTTCTTGGGGGAAACTTTCTCGACTGCTCAGATAATTGGCACGGCAATCGTAATCTTGGGGGTGGTCTACATCTCAGTAAATATGAAGAGGTAGCCAAGGGCGTCCCACCTGTTTTGAAACGCGAGCTACCTAAACAATCCCCCACCGACTGGCGACCGCAAACCGGCAGTCCGATTCGTACCATTGTAAAATCCGTTTGAACGTTCTGGAGCCTGAAATAACTGGCGAATTGAATCGTTCAGTTGAGGCAAGACTTCGCGACTCATCTTGGGGTTGTCCAGCGTACCGTCGACGCTGATCCACATGATCTGTTGGCTACCGGCATGATAGAGTTCGTTGAGCAGAGGAACGCGAATACGGTTACGCCCCATGATCGAATAGAAATTCAAATCTAGATCTTGATCTAAGTTCATGCGGCCATTGCCGATCAACGAAATCGCATCGCCTACAAGCTCGATTCTCTCAAAATCGATGTCCGTTCCATTGATCAAAAAATTGATATTGCTTGAATCAAATGCGGTCCTATCGGTACGTCCTACATTTAGCATCTTTAAGAGCGCGAGCATCGCCGGAAGTTCGTAGATTTTGGCATCACGAAGTTGAACAGTACCGGCACCTTTATAAGAATGATAGTCATCGTAGTTGCCTCCCATCCGCATCGCGACAAAGCCGTGCCCTTGGACCTGCTTGACGCTTGGAGCAAAATCGAGGCAGGCTTCCTTAATATTTCCATCTGCCATCGTCGTCTGGATGTAGAACTCTCCTCGACTGTCGTTGGCCATGGTGGCATCTAGTTTCGCCAGTCCACCGTAGACGATCCCCGTCAGAGATTGCTTAGCTTGCGTGTTGCCTCCGATCATCGTCTGCGCCTGCGAGTTAACCAAAGTACCCGCGGACACAAGATCATTGTCCATCCATATCGGCCCCTTCACGTCAGTAATTTGGGCTCCGTAAATACTTAACGAATCGATGGCCAAATTACCGGCGCACTCAGCGCGTTTCCCGTCGTAGATTCCCTGTAGCCGCACTTCGCCAAACACGCTCTCCAGCGGCAGTCCAACCAACATTTTCGCATTGTTCATCGCAAAATTCAGATCCCAAGCCATCGTTGGATCAGTCAAAAAATAGTTTGCGTCTGCATATAGATTGTTTTGATTGCTTAGTGGCGGGTTCTGATGGACGCCCGCCACAGTGATCTCACCTTGGACGTTCAGCAATCCCTCGTACTTCATTTGTCTGACCGGTGGTGCTAAAGACGCCGGCAATGCCGTAAGTAAGTCTTCATCAACGCTGACAGATGTTGCCAACAGTTTCCCCAGCGTGACTGACCACGAGTCTTCGGAGTACCTTCCTGTGCCCTCGCAAGACAACCAAGTACGATCATGATTGCCATTGATCCCCTGAGCACTGATACGCCCATCACCGATTAGCACTCTGCCGCCCAAGTGATTGATTTCGTAAGGAAACCAGTGCGGGAAAATCGACACATTCGACTTCCCGCGGCCAGGATCTTGCAAATCCGCGTCAAGAACCACGTTGACCGATTTATGGCCTATCGGCATTGTCATGTTTACCTTCATCCCTGCCACAGTACCGCGCGGCCGAAATCCATTCCAAATTTCCTGCAACTCGGGCGAAAGCGCGTGCTTCAACTGATCATCCAAGTTGACATTCTGGCAAACAAAAGAACTGCTCAGGCCCTCCCGTGGATTCCACTGTCCGGCCGACGTGATCGTCGCGTTTCCGTTGATGCCGGCTAGATCTCGGAAAGTAAAATCAAGATTTGCTGCCGAAACCGTGCCTGTGATATTTCGAATCGGAAAAGCAAAATGCTCGTGACGAATGTCCACGCTCTTGAGATCAACATCGAAGTACTTATCAACATTGCCGCGCGGCAATCGTTTGATCACGGTCCCCGTTCCGCCAACCTGACCGGTTGGTCGGAAAGCGCGAACCACCCGCGCCAGCGGCGGTATTGCATCGAGTGCCTTGAGCAGTTTTTCGTCAATCGGAACTTGTCCCGGTACTGAGATATCCAAATGATATGTAGCGTCTATTCCGGGATTGGTGATATTCCCTTTGAGCGTCATTGGCACCGCCGTGGCCATCGACTTCAAATCGAGTGTCATTACATCATCAAGCAATTCGACTCGGCCCTCGCATTGATCTACAAAATACGGAAACTTGACGAAACGAAATGAGGTATCTCGTAAATCTGCGTTAAGCTGTCGAAACTTGGAATTGCCATTGTGTCCGATACTGAAGTCGATGTCGCACTGGCCCTGAGGGGAAAAGTCTTTGCAGAATCGATTGCAACCGGCGGGAAATGAATGTGAGAGCGCGGTTACATGATCAAACTTCAGGCGTTTTGCAATGCCCGATAGCTTCCAAGTTTTAGGCTCAAACAGCCCGTTCTGTTGGTAGTTGAGGCGAAACGTACCGTCGCCCAAGCGCCCACCAGCGTTGGTCACCCTTATTTCGGCGTCGGACAGCAAGAACGAGGCGCTTGCACGCGTCAATGGCGCCGGCAAACGCGCGTCGTCGATCGCAAAATCCGAAACAGTTCCCGTGGCAATAAACTGTGGAACCGAATCGTACAGATTCCCCATGGCGCGCCCTTCGGTTTCCAATGTACCTGTAAGCGCCTTAATAGGTGCGACTTGGCTCGAAATCGACTCTGGCAGCAGGGCGAACAGGGCAGGTGACATACGCAGGCCGCGTGTGTTAAAGTGGACATCAAAGTCTCCCGATCGAATGTCGGCGACGACGGCGACCTCGAACCCACCAACCTCGCTGCCGGCGCAACGAAAAATCACTTGAGTCAACTCTCGACCTTGCCGAACAAGATTTTGGAAGTCGGCTTGAACGTCAGTCAACCTGTGAACCTGCGGTGGCTGGCAGGTGTTGTCGACGATTCGGATCTCCGAGTCCTTGATACTAACAGGAATCGGTCTCGAGCCTGATTGAGGCTTGAAGGCTGAAATGAATTTCGCCAACTCCCACTGGCCATCATTTTCACGTACCAGATTCAAACGCGCACGACGAATATCTAGTCTCTTCGGGTTGCATTTCCCCATTACCATGTCTGTCATGCAAACTGGCAAATGTACAAACGCATCATAGAATTCGATTAACGGTGGCGAGTCTTGATCGCCCGTCATCCTTCCATTTCGGCCTGACGGAAGCCCGGCAAACGTTGACGAAACGGCGAGGTTGTTTAGGGCGACGCCTTTTCCTTCAAAGAACTGAGCCTGTTTCACGCTTACGTGCAGACCGCTGTCGGCTAGTGTTTGGTTGAGATGCTGTTCAATTTTTCCGGCAAGTTTGGAGCGTACGGTCGTTTCAAGGTACAACCATGCCGCGACCAAAATCAGCCCGATAGTGAAACAGAATTTCACGACGCCACCAAACAATCGCGTTCCCGGAGGACGCGAATGAGTGCGGAAATTTGGCGAGCGATAAGGGGAGCGCATCAGCGTCCGGAAATGAAAACGCGAATCGGGAGCAACGAGACTGGCAACTAGAAGATTCCCCAGAAGTGTTCCCGAGAAAAACCAATCCAAAATCTGCCAGCACTGTTTCGGCCAATAGTAGAGATTTCAATGGTTTGGCTGAAGATTGATTGTTCGGACATCTCCAGCGCACAGAAAAGGCCCAAAAGTGCTATCACTCATGGGCCTTGATTCATTTAAGCTCCAGAACGCGGCTAATGAGCGCTGCTGGCCCCGAATTCGGCCGGTTTGTAGCCACCGCGAGACTTGAAATACAGAATCAAAATCAGGTAACACGCCAACATAATGCCGGGGAAAATACACATTTTGGCCAAAGCTCCCTGTTTCGCAGCGCTAACGATGGAAACGATCTCTTCAGATTCTGCGTGGCCTTCGACCAATTTGTCGTCCACCGCGGTGTATTTGCCCAAGAACAAGTTGGAATCTTCTTTTTGAATAGTCTCATAAACCCCCGGTTTAGCTTCCTCGAGGGCAACCATTGCCGAATCTTCTTGCATCTTCCCGATCATGGGGCCGCCAATGATACCAACTGTCAGCATTCCGATTCCCGCAATCGCATTTAGAGTAACTGCACCACCGCGCGGAAACTGTTCAGCAACAACGCCCAACATCGTCGGCCAGAAATACGTCTTAGCAACACCATACAAAGTCGCTGCTAGGAAAATAGATATGGCAGTGGTGGTCATCGATAACGAATATATGCCAACCATCGCTAGAGCCGAGCAGATCGCCAGGAGCCCCAGCGGCGTGAATGCTTTGATCACTGGACCAGCAAAGAACCGAAGCACCATCATGATGAACGAGGTGTAGATCAGCACCCACAGGCCGTTACCGCCAATTGCTTCCATTGGCTTTTCCATCAAACCACTGATCGCACCATCGGTTCCCAGTTCCGTTGTGGCCAGTGGCATCATGATCAAACACAAAAAGATCATCAGAGGTCGCCCCAATGAACGGCAGTACGCACCATATCCAATCACCGCCACGGCCATTGCAATCCAAACGGCCATGTCAGGAATCTTGAACACGCCACCAATTTCGCGGAACATCAAAAACGAAGCAATCAAAGCACCGATAGCGCCGAATTCAGCTAACATTTCTTTGTAAGTCGCTCCTCCAGCAACGCGTTCGCTGATTGGAAATTTCGCACCTATCAGCATCAACAAATAAATCACAGCAGGAATCGCAATGATGTAGATCAACATTCGCCAGTCCGCGCCGGCGTAGTTCCCCAACCCCAAGGTGATCAGGCCACCGAGCACAAGACCGCCCGGCCAACCCGCGTGTAGAATATTTAACCACTTGGTCTTCTCTTTATTGAACATTGTGGCAACCACCGGATTGATGAATGCTTCCACCGTGCCGTTGCCTAAACCCAAAATGATCGAGCCATAAGTCAGTAGCGAAAGTCCACTTTTCTGCGCCGCAATAAGTTCGTCGCCGGCAAGCCCATCGACCTTCACGATACTGTAAGCCCACAGCGCCAGTCCCGCGTAAAGCGCGTAGCAAACGAAACTAAACAACATCGCGATGCGATAACCAATTTTATCGATCACCAAACTGAACAGGATGATGCTCACGGCAAACGGCCAAAGCCCAGCGCCGAATAGTTCCTGCCCTTGAACTTTGTCGATGCCAAAATCCGCTGGCCACATCGACGGCGTGTTAATCATGAAGGCGCGTGATATAAACGCAAATGCGGTAGTAATCAGTGCGATCCAACATCCCCAAAACACAAGTTTCGAGGGGGCTTGTTCAACTTCTGGAGAAATGGCGGCTGTACTCATTGATATCCCATTAAGAAAGTGCAGATAGAGACTTTGTAAAATGTAGTGGTCAAGCTCTAAGATTAATTCACGCGAGTTGCAAATGCTATCGTTTCTTTGAGAACTTTGCTGACGACGCGCGGAACTATCATCGCTTTTCCGTCTATAAACCGCAAGATCTTCCTATCTTATCGAGTTCTGCAAATGGCGGTTTCGTGACCGATCGACCAAAGAGCGTTGTGCAGACCTTTCACTTACTTTCTGTCACGACAACTTGAGTCAAGCTTACTTCCATTCTCAAGTCAGATGGCAAGTTCAACACTCGGCACTGGTTCTCTTGAAGGATCAGTTCACTCAGCTCGTGCCATCGAGCCGACGTCATCGAACCCAGAGGCCAGTTGTTCTTTCGCCAGACCTCGATCAGTATCGCCCGCGCTAATGTCGAAGTGATTCCCCAAAAGTCGGCCCTAGAAAACAGGGTCTGCTTTCGACCGTCGTGAATACTGAAGTCAACGTTATGGCGATCGAAAAATTCCTGCACCGCCATTCGTTCAAGTTCAAGAGAATCACCGGCGTGTTGAGCCAAACGCAAAATCGACTGATCCACGTGCGGGCCAAAATAACTCCGCGCTTGAGGCAAAAGGGTATTGCGCAAAAAGTTTCGACTGTAAGCATCGATGTCATTGGATTCGTCGTGGCAATACTCTTGCGTCCATGCCGCCAGCGCCGCCAAAATCGTCTCTCGGTCAACCTCTAACAGCGGACGCACCAACGAAACAGTTTCGTCCACAACCCGAACGGCTGGAATACCAGTTAGCCCTGCCAATCCGGTACCGCGAAAGATGCGAAACAGAATTGTCTCTACTTGGTCACCTTGATGATGGCCGGTAAAAACGTATCTGGCGCCAATTTCTCTGGCCACGTCCAAAATCGCTGTGTATCTCAACTCGCGTAACGTGTTTTCTGATTTCGTTTCATCGGCACTGTCGGCGCTCCATGAAATGGCTTTCAGATGAAATTTGGCGTCAAAGAGGTTGGCCAGCTCCCTAACAAAGTTCGCATCTCGTTCAGCACTGCGGCGCATGCCATGGTTAACGTGAACCACTTCCAACGCAGGCGTCTCAGGTGCTGTCTCGTTCCGTAGTTCATTGAGCGTTCGAAACAACGCCACACTGTCGGCGCCGCCAGAAACGGCAACCAAAACGCGATGCTTGGACCAGATCGACACCGGCAGGAGCGCTTCACTGGCTGCCAAGAGTTTCTGGGAGGCGGAAAGATCCTGTTTTTGGGTCACAATGGCTTGAACCAAGAAAAGGGATATCTGCTGAAGACCTTCGGATCAGGACAAATGCTGAGCGGCATCCAATAAAAACGGTAAAGCATCATCGCAAGGGCTCTGCCTAGTTTAAGTTTCGCCGTCGGTTTGCTACACTTCGGTTTCCGGAGCGCTTGGCGGATCTTACGCCGTACGTACTGGAACAACAATTAAAGCATAAGTGACACAAGTTTCCCCTGATTTGCAAGTAATTCTTGACACCTGATCGACAATTGGCTGACTTTCTCAGCAGCTCAATTCAGTCTTTTCCGCGGCCAAAACAATAATGGTTCCTGCCCTAATCATCGCAGCTTCGGCATTCTTGCTCTTGAGTGCCACGCAATCGCTCGCACACGCTGCTGCAGATCACATCACGGCTAGAAATCATGGCACATCGACAACCTTCGTCTTTACATTAATATCATTGCCTCTCGGCGCCTGTGTAGCTTCTCCCCGAGCACTGCGCAATCCCCGAGGAACCCCGTGGATCGCCAGAGTCGTTTTGACGTCATCTAATTTCGGCAAATTCTTTTCTAAAACCCCCGACCCCTCTCGTTGGCCCCAGCCCCTGTCTGAGGTCGCAGAATATAGTTGGTCAGAGGGTTAGGGACCGAACTTGTGTCGCTCATTTATAAAACGGAGTGGCATTCAATGATTAACCAAGAATCAATCATCGGGTTTGTTGTCGGAATTCTTCTGGCCGGCGGCGGCAGTCTTATTTTGAACCTGATCCTAGGTGGTGGCGCCCGCGCCAGAGCCAAAGCGATTTTGGATAACGCTGACAGAGATGCGGAGAACAAACTCAAAGATGCCGAAGTCGCTATCAAGGAACGTGAATTGGAGCGGCGGGCAGAATTTGAAGAAAAGCAAAGTCAGGCGTTGGAGGAAGTTCACCAGCGCGAACGCGCATTGGACAAGCGCGAAAATCAGCTGAACCAGCAGACTGAGGATCTGAAAAAGCAAGAAACTTTTATTCAAACATCTCAGAATCGATTGAGGACGAAACTCGAACAGGTTGCTCAAACCGAACAGGACATCGCCGACGTCCTTGAAAAGAAACAAACACGACTCCACGAAGTCACGGGGTTGTCCAAAGAAGAAGCGACCAAACGGCTGCTCAAGCTACTTGAGGACGATCTGGCTGATGAAGTGGGTGGCCGCATTCTCGAGCACGAACGCAGGATAAAAGAAACCTGTGAAGAAAAATCGCGTGAAATGCTGATCATGGCGACTCAGCGTCTGGCAGCTAGCCAAGTCTCAGATTCGACCACCAGTACGGTCGACATTCCCAATGATGAAATGAAAGGGCGCATCATTGGCCGCGAAGGTCGCAACATTCGTGCATTCGAAAAAGAGACCGGCGTCGACGTCATCATCGACGACACACCGGGCGTTGTTATCGTCAGTGGATTTGACCCCGTTCGCCGCGAGGTGGCGCGTATCGCGTTAGACAAATTGATCACCGACGGCAGGATACATCCATCGCGTATTGAAGAGGTTGTGGCCGAGACGCAAAAGCAAATTGACAAGCTGATCGTCAAAAAGGGTAACGAAGCGGTTCAAGAAGTGGGCATCAATGGCGTCAACAAACGTGTGATCGCGATGCTGGGCCGGCTGCATTTTCGAACAAGTTACAGCCAAAACGTTTTGCGACACAGCATTGAAGTGGCGTTTCTCTCGGGGATGCTGGCCGAAATGATGGGCTTCGATGTAGACACAGCGCAGCGAGCTGGCTTGTTTCATGACATCGGCAAAGCGGCCGATCACGACCAAGAAGGTGGCCACCCAAAAATCGGCGCAGAGTTTTTGAAACGCAACGGTGAAAGTGAAGAGGTCGTCCACGCCGCGTACGGCCATCACGATGAAATTTTGGTGAAGTACCCTTACACGGTTATCGTTGCCACCGGCGATGCCTGCAGCGCCTCGCGGCCCGGTGCTAGGCGCGAATCGTTGGACCGCTATATCAAACGTATGGAAGAACTCGAAACGATTGCCAAAGAATTTAATGGCGTACGCCAAGCTTTCGCGGTTCAAGCGGGGCGCGAGGTTCGAGTGATTGCGTCAGCCAAGGAAGCCGATGACAATGTGGCGGCCAAGATTTGCCGTGACATTGCGGCAGCCTACCAAGAACGGCTGTCCTATCCCGGCGAGATCAAAGTTGTCGTCATTCGCGAAAGTCGGTTCACGGAATTGGCAAAGTAACAACAAGCAATAAGACGCAAGCCAGCAACATAAGACGAAGCTAACTTTAGAAAGAACTTTGTGCGAATTTTATTTATTGGGGACATCGTCGGGAAACCGGGGGTTGAAATTGTCGTCCAAGCAATCCCGGGTTATCGGCGAGACGAATCGATTGACTTAGTAATCGTCAACGGAGAGAACGCCGAAAGTGGATCAGGTATCACGCCCAAGATTCACAAACGCTTGATCGAGGCGGGCGTCGATTGTATTACCCTTGGCGATCACATCTATCGCAAAAAAGACATCATCCCAACGTTGGAGAATAAATCCAACATTGTTAAGCCGGCAAACTTTCCTGCTGATGCACCCGGTAAAACGTGGACGGTAGTCAAATCAGAAACCGGCAAAGACGTCGCCGTGTTTTCCGCGATCGGACGAGTCTTCATGAAGCCGGCGGACTGCCCGTTTGCGGCTGTCGACAAAGTGCTTGAAGAGATTCCAGACATCGTCGTTATTCGCTTTTGTGATTTTCACGCTGAAGCAACCAGCGACAAACAACTAATGGGACGCCACCTAGACGGACGCGTAACGGCCGTCTGCGGAACACATACACATGTCCCAACGGCCGATGAACAGGTCCTACCGGGTGGTACAGCCTACATCACTGACGTCGGCATGACGGGACCACACGAGAGTATTTTGGGGCGGAAGATACAAAACGTCTTGTCCGCCACAACTTCGTTCCGACCGATTCCGTTTGACGTGGCCAAAAACGATGTGCAGATATCCGGGGTAGTGATTGAAGTTGAACCCAAAACTGGAAAGGCGACGAAAATCAGTCGGATCAAGATCAACGAACGCCAAGCGGAAATGCTGGAACTCGAAGAAGATTGATCACAAGTCCACTGAACTTTAGACAAACAGTATTGTTACAGATGGGCGTAGAGAACGCAGCTTGTCTGCTGCGGCCGTTGCGTCGTTTTGTTTGAGAGCGGCAGCTGCTTCCACGATTTCTTCTAGCCTCACGATTTCTCGTTGGCGGGGTTCTCACAACAATCGGTTCCTGGTTTGCAATCGGTAATCTGGCAGAACGGACACTGCTTCGGATTCACGTCCGCATCATCTTCGTCCATTTCGTCGCTGCGGTAACCAACGGTCTCGCGCCAGCCGCAGTCGAGGCACTTCAACTCCCACGCATCAATCTCCAAATCGTCCGACTGAAAATGGTTGTACTTGCAAACCAGCGGACACTCCTGCCGTGCGGGATCCTGCTTGCATTGGCCGGGCGGTGGTAATTTGGGCTTCATGGGATGACTTCGCAAAAACTAATCTTGGTTAATGCTACCAATATACCGCCAAATTCAACGAATATTGGGAATCGGCAGCGTTAAAAGGGACTCACAACCACCACTTTGCCGAACAATTGACTACGGTTTTACCTAATCGGTAGAGTCCGAACAGATTTCCCAATGGGCAAAGTTGATGAGTAATTCTGACCAATTTGGATACGATCCACGCCAGCGCCGCAACAATGGTTTCGACCATGAAGCGCTACTTCGCAAGCTGTCTGCTGACCTGACTAAAGGCGTAGTGCTGTTGGCCATGGTGGTCATCGCATTTTTTCTTTACACGTGTTTCTACCGTGTGGACGCAAGTGATCAGGGCGTTGTATTGCGTTTTGGCAAGCATGTCCGCACGGTGGAAACGGGTTTACAGCTAAAACTGCCGTGGCCGATCGAGAGCGTCTACACGGTTCCGGTGAAGCGTGTCCAGTCCGAAGAGTTTGGCTTTCAAACTGTTTCCGCAGGGCGCACTACCGTTTATGCCAAGAAATCCAACCGCATGTTGGAGGTTGCCGACATGCTGACCGGTGATTTGAATCTAGCCCATGTCGAGTGGATCGTTCAATACCGCGTCTCGGATCCCTACAAGTCACTGTTTAATCTCGGCGGCGACGACAGCGGACTCTGGTCGGGTAGCATTCGACGCCTCACACAAGAAGGCATCAATCCAGCGATCCCCGACACCATCCAAGACGTTTCGGAATCAGTCATGCGACAACTGGTCGGGGACCGCAGCGTCGATGCCGTCCTCACGCTTGGCCGTGAAGAAATTGCCGCTCAAGCAAAAGTGGACATTCAAAAGATGCTGGACGAATTCGATGCGGGAATCGATATCGTGACCGTAAAGCTGCAAACAACGTCTCCGCCTGATCCAGTCAAGGATGCCTTTCAGGAAGTTAACCGAGCCCGCCAAAACAAAGAACGTGTCGTTAACGAGGCTGAGGGAGAACGCAACCGACAGATTCCTGCCGCGCGTGGGCGACGAGATCAATTGATCTCCGAGGCCGAAGGCTACCGCGAAAATGTGACTCAGGAAACCGTTGGTCTGGTATCGGCGTTTAACGCGAAACTGGCCGAATACGAAAAAGCGCCAGAGGTCACCCGGCAACGTCTGTACCTCGAAGCGATGCAAGAGGTCCTAGGAAATGTGGGCGGCAAAACCATCGTCGATGAATCGCTTAACCAAATGCTTCCTATCCTTAACCTGAACAATGGCTCATCGGCCAACCCACTGCGGGGGACAAAATAGTGCTTTCACGACTTATTACTTTGGTTTGTATTCTGATCCCGGTGGCGATCATTCTGTACCTATCGACGTTCATTGTTCCCGAGGGTCAACAAGTCGTCATCACACAATTCGACAAACCGGTCAGCTTCATCACTGAGCCCGGGCTGAACTTCAAGATTCCGATCCTACAAAACGTCAATACCTTGGAGAAACGCATCCTGCCTTGGGACGGCGCTCCGGAAAACATGCAGACGCGCGACACGAAACGTATCTTCGTCGATTGTTGGGCACGGTGGCGAATTGTAGATCTAAAAAAGTTCTACACCGACGTTCGGACAGAAGCCAAGGGTCAGAAATTCTTAGATGATGTCGTCGATTCGGCGGTCCGAGATGTCGTGGCCAAACACAACCTAATCGATCTCGTTCGTACGACAGACACACCGCTGCAATACGAAAGCGACGAGTTAGAACGTCGCGCGACAAGTGGGGACAAGGTTAGTAGTGGACGTGAGCGTATTGAAAAGGAGATTCTTGAAGTTGCCAGTCGAAATCTAAAGGAAGAATTTGGAATCGAACTGGTTACCGTCCACTTAAAACGGGTCAAATACAGTGAGAAAGTTCGCGGCGAAGTTTACGCACGCATGCGTAGTGAGCGCGAACTGGTGGCGGATCTTTTCAAATCCGAAGCCGAAGAAGAACGCAATCGCATCAAAGGTATGACCAGTAAAGAGTTGGACATCATCGAGGGCGAGACCAAACAAAAATCGGCTCAGATCCGCGGTGAAGCCGACGCCGAAGTTATCCGCATGACGGCTGAGGCATATAGTAAAGCACCTGAGTTCTTTGAGTTCTTACAACGCTTGGAAATGTACAAGAAGGCCCTCAAGTCAGACACGAACCTAGTGTTGTCGACCGACAGCGATATGTTCGGGCTGTTCAAATCGACACAGCCGAAGCCTGCCTCGGAGCCAGCTGAAACCAACGAGTAAGTGATTGGAATCGACAAAAGCGAAAGTCAAAGTCGAGAAGTACGGGTTTTGTAAATCTTACCATTGCAGTCAATTGTGAAGTCCAATACTAAAGTGCATCTGCGTTCATGCAAGCACTTCTGCGACTTGGAGCCTCAACATGCGATGGGCACTACTGTTTCTGACCACAGTTCTTTTCGTCAGCAACTCAAACACTCTTCTAGCTCAGGACTCTTCATTCTCGCCAAATGACGTTTCGAATGTGATCGATTCTGTGGCAACTGAGTCGCCCTCGATTTTTGACCAGCAGGCCATTGTCCCAGAAACCAGCGCCATCAACGTGGAATCGGCAACTGAGACCGTCACGCTGCCTGATGTCTCAACTTATACAAAGCAAAGCTTTGCCGGTAGCAGCGACGTGAGCTTCTCTCAACCGACTGCCCAGACGACAGGAAATCGTGGTTAGGGCCAACGCGTCGATGACTATTTCCGACAGGTATCGATTGATGCGCCCACCCAAGGATATACACTCAGCCTTCTCGGTGGATTGGCCTACGC
>CAYTPS010000094.1:0-14043 GCA_964439245.1 uncultured Pirellulaceae bacterium
CTCGAGAATCTCGTTGCCGGATTTAGCGTCGAGGTCACCGGTCGGTGCGTCTGCGACGATCAAGGTTGGGGCGGTTGCGATAGCTCGGGCAATCGAAACACGTTGCTCTTGGCCGCCGGACAACTGACGCGGGTAGTGATCCATACGGTCACCCAACCCTACGATCTCTAGGGCCGTTTTAACTTGTTCGACACGTTGTTTGCGGCTCAACGGCGTCAGCGTAAGCGGAAGCTCCACGTTCTCATATGCCGTAAGGACCGGAATCAGATTGTACATTTGGAAGATGAAACCGATGTGGCGTGCGCGCCATTTCGCCAACGCGCTCTGAGACGTCTTGCCAAGGTCTTGCCCACAAACGGTGACGCTGCCCGAGGTGGGTTTATCTAATCCCGCGATTAGATTCAACAGCGTCGATTTACCAGAGCCCGATGGGCCCATCATGGCCAGATAATCGCCGGGCAAGAGTTCGAGGTCCATGCCGGCGAGCACTGGAATGACCGTCTCCCCTTTGCGGAATTCTTTGAATACGTCACGGACAACCACGACAGGTTCATTGCTGGCAGGTGTATTCATAGCATTCCTAAAGTGGCCTAGTTATTCAGATACTTGAACTGGCGTTCCATCGGTAAGGCCTTCCGGGAAGATAACAACTCTTTCATCGCCGGTAAGGCCATCGGTGATTTCTGTTCGGTCGTCGCGCGTGTCTCCGGTTGTAACGGCGATACTTTTGGCGCGTTTCTCGGAATCGACGACCCAGACGAAGGAATTCCCATCGTCATCGGTGGTGACTGAGGTGTCCGGGCAGAACATGCGAGGTGAATCGTCGACGGTAAGTTCCTTTTCTGTTGGCAGGAAGTAAACAGTACCGGCCATTTCTGGAAATAATAGTTCGTCGGCATCGGTGATCGTGACTTTAACCTTGATCGTGGCCCGAGCCCTATCGCCCATTGGGATGATTTTACGCACAACGCCGCGGTATTTTTTGTCGGGGACTGCATCGACTGCAATGTCGGCTTCTTGGCCTTCGGTAACGCGCGAGATGAAATCCTCCTGAACATCGCACTCGATTTCTAGATTATCCAGATCGGCTACCGTTGCCACGCTGCCACGGCCTGATCCACCGCCCATGCCGCCCGGCAAAATCGATTCGCCGACTTCGGCATCTTTGGAAATCACCGTGCCATCAAACGGAGCTCGGATGAACATGTTTTCTTTCATCTGCTCCGCTTGGCTTTTCTGGGCTGAGGCCAGATTCAATTCGGCTTTGAGGGAATCTCTTCTGGCGACAGTGCTTCGGTAGCTGTATTTGGCCTGATCATATTCGGACTTGGAAAAACTGCGTGCCTTCCAAAGGCGTTCGGCGCGCTGAAAGTCAACTTTGGCTTGCTCGATCAAAATTGTTTGTTCTGCCAACGCCGCTTTGGCGCGGGAGACGGACGCCTTAGAGGCGCTCAGTGATGCCTCAAGATCCTTGTGTTCAAGTTCGGCCAAAACTTCGCCTTGCGTGACACGGTTGCCTTCTTCGAAGTTAAGACGCGCGATGCGACCTGCCGCCCGCGCTCCGATACGGGCTTGACGACGAGATCCCAAATATCCGGTAGCAACGACCACCGCATCGGCCGAGCGCCCTTTCTGTATGTAGATCGACTTGAGTTGAACGTCGACGCGTTTCTTGAGAACGTCCTGCACCCATGTGGTGCGATCGGCTAGATCTTCACGCTGTTGGTAAGTTTGAAAACCGAACCAGCCGAGCAATCCCAAGAGCAAAAACAAGAACAACCACTTCCAAATGCCGCCCGATGCGGTTTGAACTTCCGGAGATCGATTAATTTTAAGAGAGGCAAGCGCGTCACGTGGTGGATCCGAATTGGTGGAGGATTGTGACGACATAGAAAAATATATTTGGTGGAAGTGCGACTCGTAGAGGCTTAGAGGTCGAGCGTAGCGGAGCCCCAATTTTACATGAAATAGTTTGCACTGACTACAGAAATAATTGGTGTTCAACGGTGGGCTGCATCAGAAAACGCAAACTGTGATCAGGTTGTCCAAGGTTGAGTTGTTCCGCATTTGCCGTTAGTAGGTTGTTGGCAGTTTACTTGCTGGGCATTGATCGCAGCGTCTCTCCTATTTACTTTGTCAACACAGTCAAACGGGTTCGCACAGGAAGTCTAGCCGCGGGCTGAGTCGCAGAGGCGCGGAGTTTCCTATTCGAAATCTTCTCGGGGGGCTGCATCTCTGCACGCGGCGTCTTGGTCAGTCATCCCGCTCGGAAGTTTCAGATTGTTATTTGCCGACGATCGAACATCCATTTGTTAGATGGGTAGTCGTTGGTCACCGAGAATTATTGCAAAGAAAATGATGTTTTTTTGGGGTAGTGGATTGTCGATTCGGTTTTAAGCCGTATGGAGCTGCGCATTCGTTTGAAAACCGAACTCCACGTTAGACCGCTCTCAATGAAGATTGATGTATGGGACATTGGCCACGCGTAGTTTCCATCTGGTAACGTACTCTGCGGCTTCGTGTCCCTGAGCGTGGTGACTTAAAGTGTCTTTCCGTCCGGCACTTTCGTCAGAAGCCGGTAGTGGATTTCGCTAGCGGCGCACTGACAAATGGGCATGGTGCGATCCGCGCTGTCTCGACTTGAGCGAATCCGTATCATAATGAAGATTTTTCATTCCTTTGTAGTTTTGACTCGGTGCTATCGCCAAGGAAACTACTAGCATACGGAATTGTCAAGCTTGTCTAGACTATGCCTTTTGAAGGTTTTCAGACTGATTCTCGAAATTCTTTTGAGTAACACGCGGTTAGGCATCGCGTTTGCTATTCCTCAATTCGCAGACCGATTGTTGAGACTGCAACGTGCCCATCACCTGACCAAAAGGATTCAATCATGTTAGTGCTATCACGAAAAGTAGACCAAGAAATTGTCATCGACGGGAATATCAAGATCCGTGTGCTCAAAGTCAAAGGCAACACGATACGACTTGGTATCGACGCGCCACAGGAAGTACATATCGCGCGTGGCGAGTTAGAGAAACGGGACTCGCGTGAGGCGCAGAACCTCCCGAAGGCCGACGATGTGAACGCCAATTTCTCTGTTGTTTTCGATACCAATGCCGAGGCGACCAGCGAGCAGCCCATGCTGCTTCCGTTTGAAGAGTCGGCGGAGATCAACCGAATGTCCGTCGCCGATTCGGCGAAGAACACATCCGCTGCGGGAGAGTCCTCTGTGGAGTTTAAGGGGAGACTTCCAGAGACTTTCCATCGCAATCGGTTGCAGGAAATCGTCAATCGAATGACGCACAACAACTAGACTCGTTCGGTGACAGTATATGGCGTAGAGTTAGCCTTTGATAATGAATTGAAAAACCGTAATCTGCGGTGACGAACCTTTTCATTGTCTAGGCCTCTAACTGCCATGAATAAGAAGCAATTGATCAATCTTGGTGTGCCCAAGGACTGCATTCCCGCAGCCATCGAGGCAGTACAAGCAGCTGCCCGAGAGCCTGAAAAACCAAAACAAACCGTCCCAAAAGTTGTTGCCAACCCGGACGTGTATCTTGCCGACGAATTCTACGGCGAACTTGCCACAGCCCTGATCGAGTCTGCCGCTTCCGCCGCAGCGGTTGCCGCGCTTGAGCCCATCGAATACCAGAAATGGGGCAGCGATTTTGACGCATCCTCGCTTCAGCAAATTCAGAACGCGTGTCGATTGCCGATCGCCCGAGGTGCTGCGCTGATGCCGGACGCTCATAGCGGTTACGGTTTACCGATCGGTGGTGTGCTGGCCTGTGAAAATGCCGTGATTCCTTACGGCGTCGGCGTCGATATTGCTTGTCGAATGAAGCTGACCATCACGGATCTTCCTGTAGAAGTTCTGGAGACAAACGATGCGGCAAAGTGCCAATCATTGGATGAGAGTCTGCACAAGGGCACCTTGTTCGGAACGGGCAAAAAGTTTAAACGTCCGCACGAGCACGAAGTCCTAGATGAGGACTGGAGCGTGACCGCGGTAACCCGTCAGATGAAAGACAAGGCGGTTGGGCAGTTGGGGACCAGCGGCAGCGGAAACCACTTTGTCGAATGGGGAGTTGTTACGCTACCGGCGGACGAATTCGGATTGGAGGCCGGTCAGTATGCGGCACTGTTGTCGCACAGCGGTAGTCGCGGACCCGGCGCGATGACTTGTCGTCGCTATACCGATATCGCGCGTCAGAATGCTCCTGCATATATCAAGGAAGATCCTCAGCTTCGGCATCTGTGCTGGTTGGACATGGATTCAGAAGCTGGTCAGGAATACTGGCTGGCAATGAATTTGATGGGACGTTTTGCGTCGGCCAATCACGAGGTCATTCATCGTAGGGTAACGAAACTGGCGGGAGCCAAATCGCTTGCCACGATCGAAAACCATCACAATTTTGCTTGGTTGGAAAACCATGGCGGGAAAGACGTCTACGTCCATCGCAAGGGAGCAACGCCTGCGGGCGCAGGTGAGCTTGGTGTGATTCCAGGAAATATGGCCGACGCTGCGTTTATTGTTCGCGGTAAAGGAAATGCGGCGAGTCTGAATTCGGCGTCTCATGGAGCCGGACGAAAGATGTCGCGCACCCAAGCCAAAAAGAATTTCAATTGGGGATCGTGGAACGATCATTTGAAGCAAAAGAACGTACGATTGTTGGCCGGCGGAATCGACGAGGTCCCGGGAGCCTACAAGAACATTCACGACGTGATGGCCGCGCAAGCCGATCTAGTGGAAACGGTCGGCCAGTTCATGCCCAAGATCGTCATGATGTGCGGTGACGGCAGTCGGCCAGAGGATTAGTCTGCGTTGCACTGTGGGAATTGAGTGCAATCGCGCGGCAAGCAGGCGTTACCTTCGGAGCAGACCTGCTTGTTGATTGCTCATCCCCTTTAAAGCCATACAACCCGAATGAAGGTAACCTTTGGCGGCGTGAAATTCAGATTCGCGCGTTCTGTCGGATACCGGTTCAGATCTTGGTCCTACCTTTACTGTGTAGACATCTCACGCAAAAGGAAAGTCATGAAAATCAATCCCAACACAATTGCCTTTGCCGTTATCATCCTGATCGTTTTGTGGGTGACTGGATTTGGCAGTCTCTTTGGTATCCTGTAAATCTACTGGCACTGGCAGCGCGATTCATGGAATGATGACTTTTACCTCTAGGTCTTGCTCGCCCAGTTCAATGTCTTTGGTCCATCGATAATTCTCGTGGCTGATCGTAACGGTTTGAATTCCCTGAAAGGCCCGAACGGTTGATGCGCCCTGCGCGTCGGTACGGGCGGTTTCTTGAGTCCACCATTTATTGAAAACCAAATCGTCGTACGCTCTGCTGCCAGGTGTTTCTCGCCAGTCCTTGGTCAGGAAGTGTCCGGTCGGCTTCCACATCTCTCCTTCCCAGAATCCCCACTGGACGATGCCTTGGACTCGTGGATGGCTGAAGCACACAGTGTAAAAGTCACGGACGAAATCGCCCTGAGCCTGCTTGTCGCTGTTGCTCATGTCAAACTCCGTAATCATGATGTCGCGATCTAGTTGGCCGATGCGATCGAGGATTTCCAACATGCGTTTCGGGGACGTGAACTCGTCCCCGAAGTGTCCTTGAAGCCCAATGCCATCGATCGGAGCGCCTGCATCGACTAATAACTTGAATTGATCTTCCAGAATGTTTTGCTCGGCTTCTGTATCGCCCCTATTGGGGAGAATCACAGTCTCGTTTAGGTACAGCTTTCCCTCAGGATTGTGTTTTCGAGCCAGCTTGAACCACTCAGCCGCCACCTTCACGCCGCCAATTTCTTTCATGAACTGTCGGTTAAACCGTAGCTCGTTGGCCACATCCCATTCTGTCACGCCACGCGCTGCAAATGCTGCGGTAGCTTCGGGGATGTGAGCCGCCATTTTCTTTTTGAGATCAGGTTTGGGAATGTCGAACCACTCTTCGGGCGTCGCGGTCCATCCTGGGTAGACAAGGAGGTGGCCTCGCGCGGGGAGTTTGTTTTTTTGAGCCCAGTCGGCCAATTGAAAATAGCTGGTCCGGACGACCTGATCGCGCCAGCCCCAGTTTGCAAGATAAGCCGGGAGAGTGACGAAATTGTAGCGCCGGAGAATTTCTTGCTCGTACCGATGGCCATCGGGAGAATCCTCAAGTAGTTTGCCCGAGACGAAAGTCCCGAATCGCCAGCGATGCTGCTTCTGTTCAACCCGGACAACGGCGTCGGGAACAGGTTGACCCTTGGAGTCAACCACATTGATGTCCAGATTGCGTTTGCGAAGTTTGTCGATTCTCATCTCAGCTTCGACCCGCCATGCCGCGTCGGACTCTTTGCCATTCCAGGTTATGGCGTCGATGTTTAATTTTTCTTCGGGCGTGTCTTCGGGGAACGCTTCTACTGCGGCCCAGCTAATTTCGATTGTTTGAGCGGCGGCGGCGAAGTGAATACTCAAATGCGCCTCGCCAACATCGAAATCTTTCTCGCAAACAGCCGCTCGGCGATATGTACGGAGTTCGGTCGTTGGGTGAATGCGACTTCCGCATTGGAATCCATGTTCGTCAATGGCCGATTCGAAGTAGACGCCGACGTTTCCTTCGCCTGTCCGGTCCCCCGTAATACGCATGCGGATCGAAAACGCAAGACGATCGCCTTTCTTGATGGGGTGAGAATTGGTTGCAGAGAGACTCATGGTCGCCCATTGATTCTCTCCTTTGTTTGTGACGTCTATGCGCAAAGCCGGTTTGCGATCGACTCCTTCAACGACTTTTTTGGTGTCACCTTCAGCCAGATAGACCACCATTTGATCTGGCTCAACGGGGGCGATCACTTGGACGCCTTGAGCAAACAGTGATTGTGATGTCACTGCCAGGAACAATAGTGAGAACAGTGAGTGACGTAAAGAAAAAAGAGAGTGGGCGCGCGGCATTTTGTGGATCTTGTTGCTGTACTGAGGCGTCAAGCGCGTACGCTTATTTTGGAAGTGAGGCACATCATAGTCATTGCTTGAGTGTTTTGAAGCACAGCGCTACCGAAAATTGTCGTCGTTCTCGAATGGCAATTGTTTCACTGTTTGCCTTTGATTAAGTAAATCTTGACCGTCGCTGGCGGCAACAGGAAGTTGCGGGATATTGCGTGGTCGAATGCGATTTTGCTCAGCCAGATGCTGGAGAAGAACTCGCCGAACTTCTAAGATGCTTTGCGGGTGGAAATGCACGCTTGAGTGTTCGGCTGGTACGACCGTTAGACTCTGAGCGTGTTTGTATTGAGCATTTTCTACCGATACAACGCCGTCGCTGCCTTGACTGCGGCTTTCTCGTTTGAACGGTGAGAGGTTTCTTTTTTCGATCTTCCCAATGATGTTGTGGAAAGTTGTCTGCGGTTGAGGTGCAACGGCATCCATGGCTTGGATCACCGGCGATGTTGGCGCCAGTGAATCGACGCTGGTGCCGGTCAGAACGTTCGGATTAACGAGGACGTCTTTGTTGCCCAGGGACAGCATTTGAAAATCTTGAGCCAACAGTTCGGGTAATGAAATGAGTTTTTCGCTCAACCAACGCGTCGTTGCGTTGGAGGTTTGGCTGCCGTGATGCGGCGTGGCAATGGTAACGACTCGTTTGATAGCGGGGTTTGCCTCGAAGAAGACCGTGTCTCGAAGACGCTCGATGGTTTCCTGATTTCCCGTTAGGTTTTCGAACTGTCCGCTGCCGATCAGATTCCAAAATTCGTTGCCACTGTTGATAACTTGTAGACGTGAAATCAATCCACCCATACTGTGCCCGACCAAGACCATCTGATCGAGTGCTTGAGAATCATTGCCCGAATCGAGTTCACGGCGGATTTTATTCAGGTCTTTCCGCATCTCACTGGCGGAAACGATAAACGGTTGCCCGCTGGCGTAGGAGTAAAACCAGAACTGGCAGTTGGAATGGATTTCAGGGATCGCGCGGAGGTCGTTGAACATTTGCGCCCAAGTGACAGGACTGGACCAGAGTCCGTGAACCATGACCACTGGAATTTTGGTTGGATCAAAAGGCTCTAGCATGTAGAGACCGTGAATTTTGTCAGCCAATGACGAATCAAGTATGGTGGCGGTCGACAACACGCGTCCGTTCAACAGTGGGTCCTTCAGGTGATAGGCCAACGGTGTGGTGATGTCGCTTTCTAGTGGAACACGTTGTCCGCGCGACTGGGCAGTTGTTTTTTCTAAAGGATCGTAGAGACGCAGGATAGCTGTTCGGCGTCTGGAGCCATTTGAGGTATACGGCGCAGCGGTGTCGACCGGTTGAATCTCGCAGAACGCCGTTAGCGGTAGCGTGAGTGACGGCGGGTAGTACTTTTCTATTTTCCGTGGAGTCTCGCTTTTGTGAACCACAGCAATCAGGGGGGCGCCGAGACCGTATGTGTGGAAGTGGTTCTCAATTCCTTCAGTATGGTAGTCGCTGACAAGCTCAAACCGCTCAAACTCTTGGTCTCGCCAACGCCCCTCGAACTGAATCTGCATGTCGAAGCCAATTTCGCCATCGCCGATCGAGATGACTTTTCCATTGACGATAGCGCTGTCGGCAGCGAGGCGTCGGGTGATCGATTCTAGTGACGCGTTGTAGATATCACAGATGTGGCGAAACTGTGGATCGTAAGCGTTACGTTTGATGTCTAGATCTGTGTCGAAGAGAAATTGATGGGCATGAAGCAGCGCGGTCGCGTTGAGCTGCATGGCTTGAGAGAAATCGCCGTTGGACTCCTGCCAATCGGCCTCACGTTTCGCGATTTCGGCAAGCGCATTGACCTCTTCCATACGAGGTGATTGTTTCACCAACTCTTGAAACCATTGAATGACGGCATTGGGAGTGCTCGAAAGACGCTCCGTTAAATTGTAGCGGCGCACCACCTGCGCCGTGCGCGGGCTCAAAGGTGGGCGTGATGAGAACAGCTTGGTGACATTGCTAAATGCCGCGGTTCGCCGAACTGGCTTGACTTGTACAGTCGAAGGAGCACCGTAGCTGAAGATCTCTGCAGCCCGACGAGCCTTCTGAAGCTGTGTCATGTTTTGCCGATGGAGCGCTTGGCAGCCCGTGAGTCCAACCAGCACTGCTACCGTCCAAATCGTCAGGCAAGTTTTAACGATGGCAATACTTTGGGCGCGAGGCGATCCCCAAGAGGCAAATTTGAGATTATCGCGTGGGCCAGCCATGGACGTCAGTGCGAGGAATAGTCAAAAAGTTCGGCATCGAAGCTTTCGAGGCATCGTTGGTACGTAGCGGTACCTCGGTAGAAGCCGTAGATAGCTACACAAATGCGTGTGCTAGCGTCAAGTTCAAAGAAGGCGCACCTGGATGTCGGGCTGGCGAGTTCTATACCTTCGCGGTGGCAACGCTTTGCGACATTACCATCGAAGTGAGCTCTTTTCCTTTAACTGGAGCACTGTAGTAGAAGCCTTGGAACTGGTAACAGCCGTTGTCTTTGAGGAATTGAAACTGCTCGACGGTCTCAACACCTTCAGCGATTACCTCTAATCCCAATAGTTCTGCCAGCATGATGATACTGCTGGCAATCACACCGTCGTCTTGATGAGGAATATCTTTCACAAACGCCCTGTCAATCTTTAGCTTGTCTAGCGGGAATTGGCGAAGGTAAGCCAATGACGAATATCCGGTACCGAAGTCATCGATACTTATATTGCAGCCTAGACGACTTAGTTGTTTGAGTTTCTCGATGACTTGATCAATGTTGTCGATAAGGATTCCTTCGGTAATCTCTAAATCAAGTCTATTGGGAGAGACACCAAATTCGGTCAACGGTCGGACGACGCTATCAACAAAATCGTCATCCATAAACTGCATCGGGCTAACGTTAACCGAAACAACAGTGTCGTGACCCTCGCTTTTCCATTGTGCTTGCTGCCGACAGACTTCTCGAAGGAGCCACTTACTGACTTCGACAATTCGTCCCGTGTTTTCAAGCATAGGGATGAAGCGCCCCGGTGAGACGCTTTTCCCCTCATGACGCCATCGCAATAGCGCCTCGGCGCCAATAATTTCTCCGGACCTTGAATCAAACTGAGGCTGGAATTCCAAGTAAAACTCGTTGCGCTCAAGAGCCACCGCCAAATGATCATTCATCAGTCGATTGGCGCTCAGCTGATCTGTCATTTCCGGTCGATAACGCGCAACATTCTGCCGGTTGCGTTTGGCGTGGTACATCGCTGTATCAGCAAATGTAAGAACGTCCTTTCCTGTCTGCGCATCATCGGGACAAAGTGCGTATCCAACGCTTGTACCAAGAGTAAGTTCAATTTCGCTTAGGTGGTATCGGGCAATGAGAGTTTCCACAATGTCCTGAGCAATTTTGTCGGCCGTATCTGGGTCCAAGATGTTCCTGAAGAGCAAACAAAATTCGTCTCCACCGAGTCGAGCGACACTAGCGCTATCACCAAACTCGTAACTCAAGCGCCTTCCAATTTCAACAATTAGTTCGTCACCGGTTGCATGCCCGAGTGTGTCGTTGACCTCTTTAAATCGGTCCATGTCGATAAGGAAAAGTACGACTTTCTCTTGATCCGAAGCAAGTTTGACGCAGTCTTCAAGTTCGATCTGAAACTGATATCGGTTCGTCAATCCCGTAAGCGAATCAGTGGTGGCCAGTTCTTGAAGCTCACAACTTCTTTTCTGCAAACTGCTGCTAAACTTCACTAATCCTTGGGTTTGGTTTTCGAAATTTGCCTCTGCCTGTTGGCAGCAAAAGTAAGTACAGAACGCGGTGCCTAGGGTTAACGTTAGT
Organism: uncultured Pirellulaceae bacterium; assembly: GCA_964439245.1. Lineage (GTDB taxonomy): Bacteria > Planctomycetota > Planctomycetia > Pirellulales > Pirellulaceae > Mariniblastus. The sequence goes on from CAYTPS010000094.1 coordinate 10,789, forward strand.
TCGTCAAGGTGGCTGGTAACTGTCTCTTGGAATCCGTACTTGTAAGCAAAGTAGGTGACGTAATGGATGACGCTCGCCGAAAACCAGTAGGTGGCCTGCCGAACTCCAAAGAGACAAGACGCAACAAGGATCGAAACCGGAAAGAAGAACACCGTTCGGGCGAGATTAGGATGGGAAATCGCTACCGAGAAAATTCCGATTCCACTACAAATCAGATACAGATTCATAGTGGCGAGAAAGTGTTGCTTTTTTCGCAACAAGCCTTGAATACAAAGATAAGAGAAAATCTGAATCTGACAGATGGTTGCCGCCGTCTCGTATCCGCGCATCGAAATAAAGACGTAGAAGAACGCCCATGTCAAAAACATGACGTCAACGAGCAGCCATACGCGCTTCGCGCGAATGTGCTCTTTTTCAACTGGGGAAGTTGAAATGTCTTCGGAGTTTGGGGTGGGGAACAACATAACGTTAGGACGCAGCATGGTCACTAGTTTTGGCCAGCCGCGATCGGGGCTTGATCGTCTTTTCTTTTTCCTTTGCGGTGCCTGAGATTGTCTTACGTCCAACTGGGCACAACGCGCGACCCTTGAGCGTAAACGGATTTCCGCAAGAATGTGTAGCTTTTCAAAAGCGTCCCCATGCCCCAAGCCTTGCAATAAAGGGCATTGAGTATCCGGAAACGAACGCAGCAACAACTCTGTAACGGTTTTGACGATTGTGCTGGATCGGACTTTGCCTTGTCGTTGCTGAACCTAGGTCCGAGCGGAGCACCGCACGACGTGTTTTGCAGCAGCGAAAATGAGAAGTATGGTCCCGTTTCATCTCTGTCTTGTTGCCAACACAGAAAAGGCGGGGCACTAGAACCGAGACGCTTGATTTGTCGAGTCAATCTTCGGAGAGCCTATCGTTGGCTAGAGATTAATCCATTGACGTTTTAAGGGCGCTATCGCGGATCAGACTCGACAATTAAGTTGATTTTTTCTTCAGCGAATTCGGTGACATTCTGTGTCCGTCCGCTGGGCCACTTTACCCTAACCTCTGTCACCGGGTCACTTGGCTCAAAACCCACCCAGACTAGCTCGCTGTTCTGTGCAACGTTGCCCTCGCCCGACTGTCGGTGCAACAGTTGAGTACGACCTGACTGATAGGTCGCGTAAACTTTAGCGCCGATCCCATCGCGGTTACTTCTTGTCCGATCCGGAGAGGAATCTGCGTGACTCCCTTGGAGTTTGAAACGATACCGCTTGTTCTGCGAAACGTCGCCCAACATGTTTCTCAGTAACTTCAACCTTGGTTTATTCGTGCTCACCAGCGCGATATCCAGCCAGCCGTCTCCGTCGAAGTCTATTCTGGCGAACCCCCGGCCGTCGCCCGTATGGTCCGCATCACTGACGAGCGTCATGTTCCAATAGCGCTGGCCATCGTTGAGGAACAGATGATTCGGTTCGCTGCCGCTGAAAGAGTTGCACTTGTAGAAGGGCGGCCCATCCTCAAGCTTTTCGAAGAGGAAGTTTGAGTATTTCTGGTTCTTCCACGCATCGGCGCTGATCAAAGAAAAACTGCGAGTGGGATCGGTGCGTACGACCGTACGCCAAAAGCAACTTCATATGTCCACTTTACTGTCTGCTTCATCGACTGCAGAAAAGTAACCACTGGGCACGTACAAGTCCAAGCGCCCGTTATTGTCGATGTCTAGGAACTGGCCACCATACGACCAGCCGACGCGCCCAACGTCTTGCTGGCCGGATTTGACCCCAGCCACATTCTTCAGCTGCCCCTCTGAGTTTTGATAAAGACAGTTCCCGCGGGTCGAGACATCGATGCGCTCGTCACCACCTCCGCCTAGGAATTTCAAGATCCGCTTGCCGGCCTTGGAGTACATGTTGGAAACGTAAAGATCGAGATCACCATCTGAGTCATAGTCTCCCCAGCTGGCGCCCATGCCGAACCCAGAAGATGTAAAATTGAAATGAGTGGAAATTCCATCGGCGAACACAGGTTGTTTGGCTCCTGCAGGCGTTTCGTTGATCAGAAATCCATCACCGGCAAAGTCATTTGCGACGTAGAGATCATCGTCACCGTCGTTGTCAACATCGCCCCACGATGACTGATAGGAATGGTGCCATTGCTTGGTTAGTTCATCGCCTAGAATCATCTCAAGTCGCCCACCGCCGCGATTCATCACCAGTAAATTTGGCGGTCCAGCGTTGTCTACAAACCCATGTCCCGATTCATGCTTGGCCACAAGTTCGTCCATATCTTCCATGGCCAGATAACGCATCTTCCAGTCGTTTTCACTCGACAAGTTGATTGGGAAATTCTGTCCGAACGGCCCGTAAGTACTTAGGTACAAATCCAGCAATCCGTCGCGGTTGATGTCCGAAACGGAGATCGTTGTTACCAAGTGCTGGTTTTGGAGATTGGAAAGATCCCAAGTGACGTCGGTGAACTTTCCTCCGTCGTTTCTTAAGTAGACCACCGGTTCAAGCGATCGGCCAATGATTGCATCCTTGTCTCCATCGTTATCCAAATCAACGAACGCCGAGCAATTGACGACATTGGGAAACGCCAGTCCGATTTCGGCAGTAACATCTTCGAACGTTCCATCGCCCATGTTCCTCAACATTTGTGTCGCGCACCAACGCCCACTGATGAAAAGATCATCATGCTGATCATTGTCGTAATCGACAACGGAGACTGACGGTAGTGCGTGGGGCGATGCGGCATCGACGTACGCGGTGTAGCGACCAAAATCGGGATTGATATCTCCCGTTAGTACTGTCTGTGAGATATATTCCTCATGCTTGGACCGTTGAGCTTTTCGCAGTGTCTCTTGATCTGGAATACAACGCTCTGTCACGTCTTTGAACAACTTGATCGGGCTGGTCGTGACGCTGAGCTTTTTCGATTCCCATCCGGTTAAGTACCAATCGCCGTCGCGCAATTCCCATGTCATTAACTGTTCGCCAGCGATCCCGGATGTCATACCATTTCGGAACGTTTTGGCGGAAAGTTTGGTTGTCATTGCGAACCTGGCCTTTTCGTCGCCGACAAAATCGGCGGACAAGACACCGAATTTGATCGACCTTATGTCACCCAGCAGATTCCTCAACGCCGCCAGTGGTTGTGTCGCATTATCGGTGGGCACGGCACCGAATGGCCAGTCAAACGAAGACGCTTCGAAGCCAAATTTGAGCGTCGCGTGCTGTACCAAATTTTGGAAGTTATCGTTGGAGTTCTCCCGCGCCCCTACAC
>CAYTPS010000095.1:0-12028 GCA_964439245.1 uncultured Pirellulaceae bacterium
TTTTTTCTCAACAGGGTTTTGGAAACGGTTTCCGACAAAGTCCGGTGCCGCGTCCGCCGGCGAGGCTCAACCCGTTTGGAAATGTATCAACGCCTCGCAATATTGGTCGCGCAGGTCCTGCATTTACTCAACCCCGTCGCGCTCCGGCATGTGGCGGCAGCGGATGCATTGAAGATCAAAAGCCGCAGAAAAAACACTACATTCCAAACATGGACGAGCGTAAGACGGCTGGTCAACAGGGCGAAATTTTGATGTCGCCTGCTCGCATTATTGCTCCAGTGGGTAGTGAGGTAGTTGTCATCACAGGAATCTGCGGCGGCGACGGCTACTTGGCGACCAACCAACCACTTGAGTGGATGTTGTCCAACGACAGCGTAGGGCAGCTGATTGAAGTTGGCGGCATGCATCATTCGACATTTAACCGACTCGTTTCACCGGAGGCCAAAAAATTCGACGGCCAATACGCTTGGGGAAGAACTGGATTGAAACGATTGGTTCTCACCCGCGGTACGCCAACGCCCTGCGATGATATCGAATTGGCCAAGGGTCAGACTTTCGTCAGCGTAGCGTCAGCCTCGGCGGGAACGACCTACGTCACCGGTGTCGCGCCAAAAGCCGAGGGCTGGGACAGACGCCGCGCAACCACTGTCATTCAATGGGTTGACGCCCTGTGGGCCACGCCGACGCCCTCGAAAGCGACCGCGGGTACTGTGTATCCGCTGACGACGGTCGTAAATCGATCGACCGATGGAAAAGGAGTTAAGGATTGGAAAATAAAATACACGATCGTTGGAGGAGCACCCGCAGAATTCGCTCCGGCCGGTTCAAATACGGCGTTAGCAACGACCGACGAACAAGGACGCGGTATTGCTCAAATCCGCCAGCCAGCTGGTCAATTCGAACCCGGCGTGACGCAAGTGAGAGTTGACATCGTCCGCCCCGGTTTTGGTAACGAGCCGGAGTTAGTTGTCGAAAGTGGTCTGACAACTGTGACATGGAGTGCTCCGGCGCTGACGATCCGCGCTGTTGGCCCCAAAGCGGCTGATCAGGACCAGCCGTTTAACTACCGTGTGGCTGTCACCAATCCGGGAGATCAAGTGGCTCGTGGCGTTGTTGTCCGTACCAAAGACCTTGATGACAGCCTTGAATACATCTCTAGCACGCCCAAGCCTGTTGAATTTGGCCGTCAACTGGAATGGACACTCGGAGATATCGCTCCCGGCAGTCCTCCCAAGTTCATCGATGTTCAACTCAAGTCTAATCGGCGCGGCAACGCCGGTCTTTGTTTCGAAGTCGCGTCTGATTCGGATCGGCTACGTACTGAAGCGTGTTCGCAAACAGAGATCAGTGCACCTTGTCTTGGGTTAGCAATTGACGGCCCAAGTTCGGCGCGAGTCGGAGACGATGTTGTTTATACATTCATTGTTGAAAACCAATGCGACGAAACGATCGAAGATATCGAATTGCAGGTTGCTTACGACCCGGGGCTTTACGCTGACGGTCGGACCAATCCGGTCGTGACAAGGATCAAGGAACTCAACTTTGGTCAGAAGCGTGAGGTAAGTTTAGCGTTCAATGTGCAACAGCCCGGGACCCAATGCATAAAATTGAATGTTTCCACCAGTGGTGGAGAGGCTTTCGAGGCAGGTAAATGCCTTGACGCATCCAACACTACTCAACCGGATGCATTGCTGTCTCTAGAAGGTCAGTCACCGATTGCAGTTGGCGAAACGGCTCAAGTAAACGCCCGAATCGTCAACACTGGCAACACGGCAATCGATTCGGTTGTCCTGACCAATCGGTTTTCTGACTCACTTGAGGCTGTCCGCGCGACTGATGAATTTCAGTTCACTCGAATTTCGGATAGCGAATATGCGTTTGCGATTGGCCGCATTGATCCCGGCGAGGAAAAGCTGCTTGAGGTCGAGTACGTTGGCCTTAAACCTGATGGAAATGCGAAATCAGAATTTGCTTTAACTTCTACCTCCAACATTAATGCAACACAAGCTTTCGACATTAGGATCGAGCCCAGGTCAAATTCGAATGGCGTTGGGCCAGGTTTTGCTGATCCAGACGTTGGTCCGATTCGTCCGGGAACCGTCGGTCCCGGAGCGGATCCGAGAGTCACGCCCAACGGTGACCCCCAATTTGATTTAGATGTAGAGCGCGACGAAGACGGCGAAAATTCACTACGCGATCCCAATGCGATTGTGCAACCGGACCGAGGACGGGTGGGGATCCCGCGTGATGATTCATTGCTGGCCAGCGATGTGCTGGACGTGCAGGTGAAGACCGTTACTTCAGTGATTCGCAGTAGAAACTCCAACGAGCAACTACCCGAAGACGGCATCATCGAATTTTCAATCACCAATCGCGGAAGCCGCGAACTTCAAGACGTCGCAGTTTCGTTTTTGGTACCGCCAGGGCTCCAATTTAAGGACTACCGTTCATTGGACAACAATCTCGTGAATGAGAACTCCAATGGAAACGTGTACGACTTCGGACTGCGCCGCAGCATGCGGCCGGGGGATACCCTATCCTTCGCGATACGCGTTAACGGGACCCAAGGAGGTCGGCCTGTTGTAGAAGTCGGCGCTGCTGCACGAGGCTTGGAGGGTGATTCTCAGGCCAGCGATTTCATTAGCGTTGCGCCTTAGGTCAATCGATCGTCCCGAAGTTTACCGGCTGGCTATTGTGGCTTCAGATCAACTGGAATGGCGCACAGCTGAAGCATTTTTTTGTACTTCGGGTCCTTATTTTTGGAAAGACCGGTTTTTCGGGCGAAAAAAAACTTGGAAAAGACTCAATGCCTGGATGCACCTGAAGTGGCAAGCACTAAGGGGTCGAATTGACAACTGGGCATTTGAAATGAAACGACATTAGGGAGGAGTCATGATGAAGAAGGTTTGTTTGGCTGCTGTCGCGGTCGTATTAGCATTCTCAGCTACCGCCAGCGCGGATATTTGGGTCAACGAAATTCACTACGACAACGTTAGTGGTGACTTGAACGAGAGCATTGAAGTCGTGGTTGCACCAAACATGGCTGGCACGGATCTGTCTTCGATTGTTGTTGAATTATACAACGGCAGCAATGGAGAGACCTACGACAGCGAAACGCTGGACAATTTCAGTGTTGGGGCAAGTGTCAACGGATATCAGTTTTATACTTGGGCTCCGGGCTCAATTCAGAACGGTGCTCCCGATGGTTGGGCCGTGAGTGACGGAGTCAGTGTTTTCGAGTTTTTGTCGTACGAGGGAACACTCACCGCGACCAACGGTGCTGCTAATGGTCTCACTTCAACAGATATTGGAGTCAGCGAATCTGGCACAACGCTCGAGACTGAATCTCTGCAGTTGACCGGGACAGGTGCGACCCCCGATTTGTTCTCTTGGTCGGCTCCGATCGCCGCGACCAGTGGTGCCATCAACACTGGTCAGTCTTTCCCTTCTGTGGTCCCTGAACCTTCTGCATTGGCTTTGCTTGGATTGGCGTCATTGAAACTTGTTACTCGACGCCGTCGCGAAACAATAAGCGAAGAATGAGTTCAGAGCATCCGTTTTCGGTTGCTCTTTTCTCGCACAGTGTCTCTTGATAATCGTGCGTTGGACGGATCAAAAGTATCCTGTGGACACCCTTTTCTGAGAGATTTGAACCATCCGGCTTGACGCTACGTATCGGTAGGAATACAGTTTTAGCAGGGCCCAATGGTCCTTCTCGCCCTCGTTTTCTGCGTTTAACATGCGTCAAAAGCATTACCAAATCTGGTTGTTGGTAGGCTACCTCGGTTTATTACTAAACTTAGGCGAGTCGCTGCATCACGCCGATATTTTCGGTCTGCATGTTAGTGATTCCGCGTCTGTTTGTTGCCACTGTTGCTGTGGGCATTCAACCAGTCACGATTCATCAAGCGACGCACAGTCTCTCAACCCCGATCATGACTGTGCATTCTGCAAGTTCTTTGCTCAGTATCATGTGACTGCCGCTCAGGTCGAGACACCGGACAAGGCAGAGGTCACGGCCTTTCATTTTTGTTATGAGCCTGCCCAGTCTCACACAGTCACTCTTGTCGCACTAGCCCGCGGGCCGCCGGTGATTGTCTGAAGGATTGTTTGCGCAAAAGTTGTGTTAACGATTCCATTTCTGCTTGCGACCGTTTTACTGACGCCGGTGCTTCTTTGGTGAAGGCCCGTCGCTAAATCCATGCTGGTTGTTGAAGCAGCAAAGCAAAACATGCGTGACGCTAGATTGAAGGTTGCCAGCGAGAGAAAGCTCGGCGCGGTCTGGCTAGTTTCCAAAACCGATTCCAATGGTGTTGGAATGACGTCAAGCATTACAAGAGGAACCGTCTTGGCCCCATGCCAATATGGTTTGGAGCCAAAGTAACTTGAGTTCTTGTTGCAGGAAATCACCCTGATGTTTATCAAGGGAAAACAATTTGTTTCGTGGCTGTTGCGCGTCGGAAATCACGATTTCTGTCCTAGCTTCAACCCGTTTGTGTACTGGCTCAAAGAGCCTTTCGGTTGGGTCATTTGTGCAATTGTGTTCTCGCTGTTGGTGGGCTTGATGATCGGACCGCAGGGGTACGCTCTTGCCGCAGCATTCACTGCATTTTTAGTTCTGGGGTTGGTCTGGCCTTGGGTTTCCTTGAGGGGAATTCGTTGTAGTCTTGTGCTTCCGGCAGAACGTGTTACTGAAGGGCAGGATCTTAATGTTATTTTCCGGGTGAAAAACTTTTGGCCGCTGCCCGTTTTGGGAATGATGGTCAAAGGGGATTTTCTTCAAGAGCTGGAATCAGATGCCGAACCCATCGCATTTTCATTGCAGCATGTGCCTGCGTGGTCGGAAACAGAATTTAAAATCAAGGTGACTCCACAGCGACGTGGGAGTTTGCCAACCGGTGACGTTGTCGTATCTAACGGATTCCCATTTGGATTGGTCGATATCTCGAAGACAGTCTCACGAACTGCCAGAAGCTTGGTTTGGCCAGAGCGGCATTCGTTGGAGGGGTTCCCGCAAGCCTGCACCAATGGGTTCAGCTTGCATGGAGCGCTGGTCGATCGGTCTGGGAACAACGGAGACACGATCGGCGTTCGCGGCTATCGGCACGGGGATCGGCTGAGAAATATACATTGGGCTCAATCAGCGCGATCGCAACGATTGATCACCCGAGAGCGACAGAAAATCGTCGCGTCAAGTGCTTTGATTGCGATGGATCTTGATCCCCTGAATCACTGTGGGAAAGCGACGCGAAGCAGCTACGAATGTGCAATTCGAATTGCTGCAACACTATGTAGCCATCTTCATGAGTCTGGATCGTCGGTGCGTCTGGTTTGTTTTGGGCTATCGCTTTCCAAACCGCTTCGCGTAGACAATCGGGGGGGGATAGCAGAAGTCTTCGATTTTCTGGCGAAGCTGCCAACGCTCGACGGCGCCTTGCTGCAAAAGAACTCAGAAGTTGGCGACGACGGTAAGTGTGCTGAAGCTCAAGCGATTCGACTACCTCACTTCGGCGGGCGTACGTTTCTGATTGGTACTGATCGCACCGATGCAACGAACGTGGGAGATACAGAAGCCTTACAAACAATTTCTATCCATTTGGAAAAATTTGAACTTGAGCTCGACAATGGAAAAACGCACTTGGGGCCTGCTTCGAAGGCGGCTAAACCCTCGCGCTTGGAAGAAGTTTCCGTAGGCACCGACATCGATGTAGAGGATCCAGATCGTGCAGCAGATCAATTCTCCAACGGTTGGAAAGGGAGATACGAGCATGTGGCGTGATTCCACAATCTCTGTCTCATCTGGTCAACGCAGTGATGGCCAGCTGTTTGCTCCCAGCGGAGGCATATTGATCGCTGCGCTGATGGCGATGCTGACTCTGCTTTTCTTTCGATTACATGGGGCCCAAAGCAAACCGCTGTTATGGCTTGAGTTCGCGACGTTCACGATTTTCCCACTGGCTGCGTTGTTTGCGTTAAAATATCGCTTCGGTGCTGTGAATGTAACTTCGATCTCCAAGGCATGGATCTATGCCCTTCAAGCAGGAGCAGCGATTGTCTGTGGGTTAGTTTTTTTATGGCACTTGATGGCTCGATCGTATAATGCTGGTGACGCGAATGAGATTGTGGCACTGATGGCCCTTCAATGTGTCGCGTGGTATTTGGCTGTGTTTTCAAAGGTGCCGGGATTCGAAAGGACCAGCGCCGTGCTTTGCGGGGCACTCGTCTTTTTCGTGGGGTGCATGGCAGAGCGCGTTGGAGTGTTTGTTTTTGCAGGGCTGTTTGCCGTCACGGTGTTGTGGTGGCTTCTGGGGCAGTACTGGCGACGAATGTCACAGAGTACCATTGGTGGCCAATCCCAGATGCTAAAGGTGAACGGCATGGCTATCGGCGGCACGACGATCATTCTAGGTTTGGTGTTGTTTTTGGCTAGCTTGATTCCGCTGACTAAGGCCGGTCTTTCATTTGATGGATTCATGCCTTTTTCTGGTGGTCGCGACGGGATGCAGGATCCGTTTGCACGCTCTGGAATTGGTAATGGAGATTTGATCACCGCCGGTCTTAACGCGACGACAACGGGTGCAGTCGATTCTGAAACGTTCATCGAGGGGCACAAGCCTTCGATGTACGACGTGACGTCCGACCAATACAACGGGCCAATAATGAAGCGGCGTTCAAACAGGAGCGCCGCAATAAAAGGTTCCGCCAAACATCTTCACAACGCCAAACAGTCCGAGCAATCAGGGCGCTCGTTTCGCACCATGCGTGAGTCAGGCAAACCTTCTGAATTGGAAATGGAAGAGCGTATTACGAAAGCTCTGTTCTTTGTCGAGGGATCAACGCCGGCTCGGTTCGCGAATAACACTTTTGATCATTTCGATGGTTGGGACTGGAGCCAGCAGCCGCTTTCTGATGCTGAAATAAAAATGCCAGAGATCGGTTTGAGAAAAATACTTGGCAAGCCAATGTACTATTTGAAGCAGACTGTAAGCGACTATTTTACAGGGCGTAGAGTACATCGTGTAAAAATGATGCGATTGGAAACGAGCGCCCTGCCGGCGTCTTCGCTACTGAACCGCTGGCACATCGACAGGGTTGAGTTGCTTGATCTGTTTCGATGGAACGAAGCGGGATTGGTGCGTATGGACGGGGAATTTATTCCGCCGCATGCCATGATTGATGTTGAAAGCGTGGTCCCCAACTACCACCTGATGCGTTCGGATCGTAAGCTTGGTGGAGCTTCCAATACGGACGAGCAACAGGCATCTACCACCTCGCCATATCTTCAGATGCCGGATAACTCCACCGATGAAGAACTCGGTCGATTGGTTGAGCTTTGGACGACCGACGTTGAACCGGGCTGGAATCAAGTCGAGGCCGTCGTGAAAAGTATGCGGAACGATTTCGAATTGAATCCTGACTGGCAGAGAGACGACGCGGTTGAAGATACGGTTGGGCATTTCCTCGAGCAGAACGGTGGTCCAACTTACATGTTTGCCACCACCTGTACGTTGGCGCTGCGTAAGGCAGGCTATAAGACACGGCTCACCAGTGGTTTTCTCGTTCAGAAAAAAGATTACGACTGGAAATCGCGACAGTCGGTCGTTACGTCTGAGAATCTGCATATGTGGCCAGAGGTTAGCCTCGATGGCAAGTTCTGGATTCCTGTTGAGCCGACACCCGGCTATCCGATCCCATACAGTGAACAAACAGCGTGGCAGTGGATTACGGCCAAAGTGGTCATGGCATGGAATTGGGGGCTGAAGCATCCGCTATTTTCTCTTGCGTGTATCGCAACTTTAGTTTCCACTGTGGTGATGCGAGCCGAGATCGTCGCGCTACTGATGTTGTTCTGGTGGTGGGTAGTGAAGTCGTTTTGGCCGAACCGGCTTCTTAAAACGACACGTCAGCTGATTGATTTTCGATTCTCTCTTGCCGGAAATCGGCGACCTCGATCCTCAACAATCGGCAGTTGGTACCGACGAGTCGATCCTGACGTGCCAGCACGATTTTTTGACCTGTGGAATGCAAACAATTTTTCCAATGGTTCTCTATCGGTGCCTAAATCAGATTTAGTTTCCACTTGCCAAGAGGCTCTCAAGTCACTGACGTTTAAGAAGATTCGAGAGTTTACCTCGCGAACCAAGAAAGTAGATTCTGTATGATCCATCAGTCTGATGCGGTAACTCACGCCAGTGTTGACGCGTTACGTAAGCGCTTAAATCAAGCCCTAGTCGGAAAAGCCGACGTCGTAGAACTAGTCATTGCTTGCGTGTTGGCTCAAGGCCATTTGCTGTTTGACGACTTGCCCGGGCTGGGCAAGACGACTCTTGCAAAAGCGCTTTCGGCGTCCATCGGCGGTAAGTTCGCGCGAATTCAATGCACACCCGATCTGCTGCCGACCGATATATCGGGATTCAATATCTTCAACCAAAAGACACATGAGTTTGAGTTTCGGCGGGGGCCCGTTTTCTCTGATCTCTTGTTGGCCGATGAAATTAACCGCGCTACACCACGCACACAAAGCGCGTTGTTCGAGGCAATGGCAGAGCGGCAGGTGACGCTTGACAACCAAACGATGCCGCTAGCCAATACATTCTTTGTCATTGCCACGCAAAACCCGATCGAAAGTCACGGCGCCTATCCATTGCCCGAAGCACAGCTTGATCGTTTTGCGATAAAGTTAAGTATTGGTTATCCGGCTCACGGTGACGAGGTCGCGATGTTGGCGGATAACGTTGGAGATTCCATTCAGGAGCAGTCTCAAGAAGCGGTCGTTTCTTTGGCGGAATTGGAGTCAATACAGGCCGCCGTTAAAAGTACCGAGGTTGACGAGGCAGTGCGAAAGTACTTGGTCGATTTAGCTACCGCGACAAGAGAACATCAAGATGTTTCAATCGGTCTTAGCCCGCGCGGACTGATTATTTGGCAACGTATGGCCCAGGCTTGGGCCTATCTGCAAGGTCGCAACTTCGTCACTCCCGATGACATTCAGACTGTTGCCAAGCCAGTGTTGCGTCTAAGAATTTCCGGAGGATCTCGAGGATCGGATCCTATCATCGAAGAAGTGATCCAATCTGTCACTGTTCCAGGAGAATAAGGTAATGAACGTTCTGAAATCATTCTTTGCTGCAGTTTTTTGCGGTGTCTTTATTGTTTGCCTACTGACGCTCCAATCAGGTTGTGAGGGGCAGGGCGGGGCTGCGACAAATCAAGCGAAGCCTAAGAAACCAAACCTGAAATTTCATCGTCCGAAGACTCTTGATGAAGCAGTAACGCGTCTCTCTGCGATTCATGACGCGGTCAAAGGCGAAAGCGAATTGCCTGCGGCCAGAACGTTTGACTACGTGGAAGTGATCCATGGGCAGGGAGCATCAGCCCATTCGCACTATTATATGGCTGACAGCTATAATTCAGCGATGGAGCATGATGAAGAGGAGGGGCATCACGATGAAGAGCATGAAACGATCGAACGCCACACGGCGGAGGTCGATTTCCGAACTGAATTCGCTGATGTCGTTAGATGGCTGCCTGACATCGCTGCTGCCTCGGATCTGAGCAGTACTGACTGGCAATCGGTTTCCGACGTATCGAAAAAGGTGACGAAGTTACTTAAATCTATTCCTACCGATCCTTCCGACTCTAAACTTCGAGAGGCGTGGATGCAGAACTCGGATGAGATCAATGAAATGATCAGTGGGCTACAGAAGATGCTGGTGGCCAAATCTGGAGACGGAGAATAATGGAATACTACTTGGCAGGTGCATTGTTGCGAGGTGCTCAGGTTCTCGCGGACGCCGCGATTTGGGTGGCTTGCGGCTGCTTCATCGCCGCAATTTTCCGCTGCATGCTTGGGGCGGAGAAGACTCGATCACTGTTCGGAAACAATGGAAAGTTTGGTCTGCTGATCGGTTGGGCAATCGGTATGCTGCTGCCAGTTTGTTCGCTGGGTGTGATTCCGGTTGTCTGCGAGTTGTACCGCGCTCGCGTGAAGCCGGGAACAATTGTGGCGTTTGGACTCACGGCACCGTTGTTCAATCCAATGTCTATCCTTTACGGATTATCACTTTCTGATCCTTTCGCGATCATTGTTTTTAGTGCCGCGACGATGGTGATTGTCACAGGGTTGGGGGCGCTTTGGGGGCATTTCTTTTGTCGCGATTTTGAGACGCCAGCCTTACAGTTGATTGAGGGGGAAGGCATCTCCGCTGACTCTGTGCCGAAATCAGGCTCGCGCCGATCTCTGGCGGTGCTTCATGCGGCATCGACGGATATGGTTGGCAAGGCAGCAGCGTTCATGACCATTGGAGTAATCGCTTCGGTGCTGATTTCGGTTTTGGTTGCCCATGGATCTCTACAAACCAAAACGGAACCCGACAATGTTTTTGCGCCAGCGTTTATGGCTTTCTACGTCACGCCGGTGTACTCGACGCCGTTGTTGGCGATGAGCCAGATTGGTGGGATGTTCCAACATGGAAACTCTGTGGGAGCAGCTTTCGCGCTGCTCGTGCTTGGAGCGGGCGTCAATATCGGTTTGCTGGTTTGGTTGGGGCGAGCATTTGGAGTGCGCAGACTTTTGGGTTTTCTTGCTTTGCTCTTCACACTTACCATCGGCCTCGCTTACGCGTTGGATAAACCGCTCTATCCTGAGGGCGTTATTCCGGCAGGACACACTCACGCTTTTGACGTTTACACCCATCCATACCACTTTGGACAAAAGGGCCTGCTTGACGCCGCGATTGCCAAAGCCGGAGAGTACATTGGAAGTGGACGTCAGTTTGGGCTAATGCTGCTTGCCGGCCTAGTGGTCATTGGTCTGGTGTTTCGGGCGATTGAACTGCGATGGGATTTGGAAAAATGGTTTCACAGCAGTCCCGAGACGGAATCTCGACTGGAGATTGTTGTGCCCGCTTGGGTGACCGGACTGGTCGCCGCTATTGGATTGATTCTGGCGAGCATTGCAGGAACCTACATGTACTATCCCGATGCAGAAACGGCGCTTGATGACCTCAGTGCCATCAACGGCAGCTGTGTTATCGCGGCCAAAACCGAGGATTGGGAGGGGTTTGAGAAGTGGCAAGGCCTTTGTGACGATCTTTCAAGACGCTTGGAAGTTGGTGTCTTTCTTCGTGACGGCAGCGTTAGCGAGTTCAAACGCGCCAAGGCAAAGTTCTATCGTGAGAAATTGGATGAGATTCGTGACGACATAAATCTTGGGCAAACTTCGAGAACCGAAGAGCAAGCGATGGAATTGCATTCCGCCTATCTGAAAATGAGCAAGGCGTTCCGAGAAAAATAAAGTCGTAGTCAGATGGACCGATGGACGATTCGGTCTGGCTATCGTGGCGTTGTGTGGCGATACCAATCGATTGCTTTTTCGATCAGCGTTTTGGAGTGTGAGTACTCCATCCAAACTGCCAAACCAACTGATAGGATCACGAATCCCAAGAACCAGTATCGGGCCCATACGCGTGGCTGACGTTGGGTTCCATCGGCGGCCTTTACCAATCGCGTATCGATCCCGACGGCCCAAAAGGTGACGGCTGTTCCCAGTACAATCGCCACAATGTTCGTGAAGAACAGCAGTAACGCTCCGCCACCGAGCTTCGAGTCGCCCATGGTCAGCGCCATCCCGGCAGTGGCAATCGGCGGGACCAACGCTGCAGCAATCGCCACTCCCGGCAGAGCCGACAGAAGATTGGGACGACTCATTGCGTATGCCGCCGCGACGCCGCTGAAGAGTGCAACTAATAAATCAAGCAAGGAGGGCTCGTCTCGTGCCGCCATCTCACCACTAATGGTAATGGTGGTCAAGAAGTTCGTGAGCAATCCCAGAACTGCGGCGATCAGAAACGCCACAGCAAAACCAAGTAGCACTGCCTTGAGCGCCGTTCTCATCAAACGCTCGTTACCCTGAATGAGGGCGAATCCAATCCCGACCAACGGTGTCATTAACGGCGCGACCAACATCGCTCCAATCACGACGGCCGCTGAGTTATCCAGCAGCCCAAAGGCAGCAATGATCGTTGAT